>CANQTR010000004.1 GCA_947626805.1 uncultured Clostridia bacterium | reverse complement strand
CAGGAGGAGGTCCGCAAGGAAGTCATCGCCCTGCAGGACATGGGGCATAAGCGGCTCGCCATCGAGGCGGGGGAGGACCCGGTCAACAACCCAATCGAGTACATTCTCGACTGTATCCGCACGATTTACGGCGTCCACCACAAGAACGGCGATATCCGAAGGGTCAACGTCAATATCGCGGCGACGACCGTCGAGAACTACCGCCGGCTCAAGGAGGCGGGAATCGGGACCTATATCCTCTTTCAGGAGACCTACCACAAGGAGAGTTACCTCGCCCTGCACCCGACCGGACCGAAACACGATTACGATTACCACACCGAGGCGATGGACCGCGCGATGGACGGCGGGATAGACGACGTGGGGCTGGGCGTGCTGTTCGGGCTGGAGCGGTACGCGTATGAATTTGCGGGGTTGCTCATGCACGCCGAACACCTTGAGGCGGTTCACGGCGTCGGACCGCACACCATCAGCGTTCCCCGCGTCAAGCGCGCCGACGACATCGACCCGGACGCGTTCGACAACGGCATCGACGACGAGACATTCGCCAAAATCACCGCCTGCATTCGCCTCGCGGTCCCGTACACCGGCATGATTATCTCCACCCGCGAAACGCAAGCGGTTCGGGAGAAACTGTTGCGGTTGGGCATTTCCCAGGTCAGCGGCGGTTCGCGGACGTCCGTGGGCGGGTATGCCGAGGAGGAGCGCCCGCACGATACGGAGCAGTTCGACGTGTCCGACCAGCGCACGCTCGACGAGGTCGTCCGGTGGCTGATGGAGAACGGGCATATCCCGTCCTTCTGCACGGCGTGCTACCGCGAGGGGCGCACGGGCGACCGGTTCATGAGCCTGTGCAAGAGCGGGCAAATCCTCAATTGCTGTCACCCGAACGCGTTGATGACCCTCGCCGAATATTTGGAGGACTACGCGTCACCGGAAACCAAAGCGATTGGCGAGCGGCTCATCGAGCGGGAACTGGAGCGAATCCCGAAGGAGAAGGTCCGCGAAATCGCGCGGCGGAACATCGCGGCGATTCGGAACGACGGGCGGCGGGACTTCCGCTTTTGAACCCCCTGCCGGGATTCGCAAAAGCGCAAATGCGGGCGCTCGCGCGAAGTTTGCGGGGAGCGATTCGGATTTTTCGTAGAAACAACGTCGAAAAGGGGTAGGATTTATGAGTTTGCAGGAAACGGTTTCGGCGGAACGGGTGCATATCGGGTTTTTCGGGAAACGCAACGCCGGGAAGTCCAGTCTGGTCAACGCCGTGACGGGGCAGGCGCTTTCGGTGGTTTCGCCGGTGCGCGGGACGACGACCGACCCGGTCCGGAAGGCGATGGAACTTCTGCCGCTCGGTCCGGTGCTCATCATCGACACGCCCGGACTGGACGACGAGGGGGAACTGGGCGAGTTGCGGGTCCGCAAGGCGAAACAGACGCTCGCGCAAACCGACCTCGCCGTGCTCGCCGTGGACGCGCGCGCGGGGCTTTCGTCGGAGGACGAGGAACTGCTCGCCCGCTTTCGGGAGCGGAAACTGCCGTATGTGGTCGCCTATAACAAGGCGGACCTGCTCGCCGAGCGACCGCCGCTGCCGCCGGACGGGCTGTACGTCAGCGCGCTGACCGGAGAGGGCGTGCGGGAACTGAAGGAGCGGCTCGGCAGTTTCGCCAAAACGCTGGAAAACCCGAAGAAATTGGTCGCCGACCTGCTTGCTCCGGGGGACGTGACGGTGCTGGTCATTCCCATCGACGCCGCCGCGCCGAAGGGACGGCTGATTCTGCCGCAACAGCAGGTCATGCGCGAATTGCTCGACGCGCACCTGCCGTTCGTCGCCTGTCAGGATACGGAATTGCGGGAAACGCTATCCGCGCTTTCGCGTCCGCCGAAACTGGTCGTGACGGATTCGCAAGCGTTCGGGAAGGTCGCGTCCGTCCTGCCGCCGGAGCAACTTCTGACGTCGTTTTCCATTCTGTTCGCCCGCTATAAAGGAGAACTCGGACAGCTTGTCCGGGGCGCCGAGGCGCTTTCGCATGTGCGCGACGGCGACCGGGTGCTGATTGCCGAGGGGTGTACGCACCACCGGCAGTGCGGGGACATCGGGACCGTCAAACTGCCCGCGTGGCTGGAAGGGTATACCGGCGCGAAACCGGTCTATACGTTCACGTCCGGCGGGGAGTTCCCGGAGGACCTTTCGCCGTTTTCGCTGGTGATCCATTGCGGGGCGTGTATGCTCAACGCCGCCGAGGTCGCGAGCCGGTTGCGCCGCGCGGCGGACGCCGGCGTGCCGGTCGTCAATTACGGTGTCGCCATCGCGAAAATGCACGGGATCCTCGACCGGAGTTTGCAGGTGTTCCGGCAAACGTAGGGGGCGAAGAACGGGATTCATTGGGGCGTTGCCCCAAGCCCCATTCAAGAAACTTTTTGAAAAAAGTCCCCTGAAAATCCTCAAAAACGTTTCAATTTGGTGTTTTATTCGAAAACGAGAAGTCTACGACCGTAGACTTCTCGTTTTCGCGTAATGGGGGCGCGGGGAAACGTTTTTTACGGACATCAAAATCGACGACAGTCGATTTTGCGGAATGGGGGCGTGGGGGAACGTGTTCCCCCACACGTTCCTTTTTCGCACCCCTACCGTATCCGTTTCTGCAGTTTCTTCAGGCGGCGGTTCCGGTTGGGGCGGTGGGCGGAAACGGTCAGACCGGCGAGGGCGGAGGACGCGGGGAACAGGAGCAGGGGGGAAACGCGGTGCAGCAGACTCGCGCCGGTCGCCGGCACGGCGAGGGAAAGCAGGAGCACGAACAGCGTCAGCGCGCCCCCGGCGGTCAGCGCGCCGAGGAACGGGTTGACGTCCCGCGACGACGCGGTCCCGGCGGCGAGGAGCGAACCGCCGTATCCCGCCGCGGCGGTGCAAAACAGGGAGGCGGGGAACACCGCGGACGACGGGTCGGACGTCTGCAAAGCGACGAACGCGAGCGCGAACGCGAGTGCGAACAGAATCGCAAGCCCAAGCAGGAACCCGCCGACCCCGGCGCGGAACAGAGGGTTCCCGCCCCCGGCACGGCGGTCGGCGCGCGGGGAACGGGCGGGGGAATGTTTCATAGGGAAGTCCTTCCTTTCGTTTGGTGTTCCATGCGTATGCGGCGGCGGCGGAGAATATGCGGATTCCCTTGACAGACGGGCGGAAACGTGGTATGATGAAGGGGAAAAGAACGGAAAAAGGAGAGGTTTTCTATGGCAATCGTCACATTCGGGGAAATCATGATGCGTCTGCAGCCGCCGGGATACCAGCGGTTCACACAAACGGGGAGTTACGAGGCGACCTTCGGCGGCGGGGAGGCGAACGTCGCCGTTTCGCTCTGCAATTTCGGGCGGGAAACGCGGTTCGTGACGGGACTGCCGGAGAACGAACTGGGGACGGCTTGCGTCGGGCAGTTGCGCCGGTGGGGCGTGGATACCCGGTTCGTTTTGCGCCGTCCGGGGCGTTTGGGGCTGTATTTTTGCGAAAAAGGCGCGTCGCAACGCCCGTCGAAGGTGCTGTACGACCGCGCCGGGTCGGTCGCGGCGGGACTTCAGCCGGGCGACTTCGATTGGGACCGGGTGTTCGACGGTGCGGAATGGTTCCACTTCACCGGAATCACCCCGGCGCTCGGCGACAGCGTCGCGGCGCTCACGAAGGAGGCGTGCGAGGCGGCAAAACGGGCGGGCGCGACGGTTTCGTGCGATTTGAACTACCGAAAGAAACTCTGGACCCGCGAGAAGGCGGGGACGGTCATGGCGGGGCTGATGCCGTTCGTCGACCTGCTGATTGCCAACGAGGAGGACGCGTCCGACGTGTTCGGCATTCGCGCCGCAAACAGCGACGTGACGAAGGGCGAGATAGACCTCGACGGCTACCGTAGCGTCGCAGAGCAACTTGTCGGGCGGTTCGGCGTGAAACGCGTGGCAATCACGCTCCGGGAGTCCGTTTCCGCGTCGCGGAACCGCTTTTCGGGGCTGCTGTATGACGGCGGGGAGCTGTTCGTTTCCAAAAAGTACGATATGCAAATCGTCGACCGCGTCGGCGGCGGGGACAGTTTCGCCGCGGGGCTGATTTACGCGCTGACCGACGGGATGCGCGGCGCGGACGCGGTGGAATTCGCGGTCGCCGCGTCCTGCCTCAAGCACAGCGTCGAGGGGGACTTCAACGCCGTGACGGTCGGGGAAGTGCTCGCCCTTTGCGGCGGGGACGGTTCCGGTCGGGTACAGCGATGAACCTGCAGGAACGGGTGCTCGACGCGTTGCGCGGCGGGGAAACGCTTTCGGGCGAAGCGCTCGCGGAGCGGTTCGGCGTGTCGCGTAGCGCGGTGTGGAAAGCGGTGGACCGATTGCGGCGGGACGGGTTCAACGTGGAGGCGGCGACAAACCGGGGGTACCGTTTGCGCGCTTGCGAAGGGCTGTCCGCGGCGGCCATCGACCGCGCCGGGAACGGCGGGTTTTCGCTGGAGATACACGATTGCGTCGGTTCGACCAACGACCGCGCCAAGCAGTTAGCGGCGGAGGGGGCGGAGCGGGTCTGTGTCCTCGCCGACCGGCAGGCGCGCGGCAAGGGGCGCATGGGTCGGCATTTCCTTTCGCCGCCGGGGGCGGGGCTGTACCTGTCTTGCGTGTTGCGCCCGTCGTTGCGCGGGGAGGACGCGGCGTTGCTGACGACCTACGCCGCCGTCGCCGTCGCCGAGACCGTCGAATCCATGACCGGCGCGCGGGCGGAAATCAAGTGGGTCAACGACGTGTACGTCGGCGGGAAAAAAATTTGCGGAATCCTGACGGAAGGGTCGGTCGATTTCGAGAGCGGCGGGTTCTCCTACGCGGTCGTCGGCATCGGGGTCAACCTTCGCAAGCGGGAATGGCCGCCCGAACTCGCGTCCGTCGCGACGGATTTGGAAACGGAAACCGGCGTGCAGGCGGACCGGAATCTGTTCGCGTCGGCGCTGTTGCGGCGGTTCGCGGACGTGGAAACCGCGTTGCGGGAACGGTCGTTTCTGGACGCGTACCGCGCGCGGTGCTTCGTGCTGGGGAAGGACGTGACGGTTTTTCGCGGGAACGAGCAATTTTGCGCCCGCGCCGTGGACGTCGGTCCGCGCGGGGAACTGCTGGTCGACCCCGGCGACGGGACGATTCGCGCGCTGCAAAGCGGCGAGGTGTCCGTGCGGGTGAAATAAAAAAAGCGGGATTGATTCTTGTCAATCCTGCTTTTTTGTAGGGGTGTTTTGATAGAATCGCCGGAAATTTTTTGATTGCATGGCGGGTCGGTGTTCGTGATGATTTTGATACGAACGGAAACTCCTCACTACCATATAGGCGGTGAGGAGTATTCTACTTGCTGATTTATATATCACTTGAAGATTCGTTTTCGATAATCGTAAATGATTCCGCCTTCGCGGCTTTCATGCACAAAAAACTTAAATCCTCTTGATACAAGATTCTGATTTGCCGATGTTCTCTTAAACTCATCATCGCCGTTACAGCATATAATGTACCCACCGCTTTTTGTAACACGGGTCATTTCGGCGATTTCTTCATCATATGAATCGCCGACGACATGACCGGACATTACGATGTCAAATGTGTTGTCCTCGTACGGCAGGTTCATCACCTCGCCATCAAGAACTTTTATGTTGGCGATGTTTTCGCGCTTGATTCTGTCCCGCATATATTCGCGCAGTATATCGCAAGGTTCGCTCGCATATACCCGCTTTGCCAGTTTTGACGCTGCAAACGCAAGACGTCCCGTTCCCGAACCGACGTCCAGAACGATTTTTCCTCGTAAATCTGCCAATTTATACAGAGATTGCGGATTCCAATTGCGGATATAATTGACCTGATCCATGACTTCGGGATAGGTGTATACCACAAAAGTTTCGAGCGCGGAAAGAATCGCAATTTCCGCATTGCGCGCTTCTTTTTCGCTTAGGTTCTTTGTGCTTACGCTGAGAACTTCGTTTAAGAAATTCGCACATTCCGGCGCTTTTCGTTTGCAGAAAGGGATTATATATGGATATCGGCTCAGCGCTTTTGCCATATCGGAAGTATAGCTGCGCGTTCCGTTGTCATACCAACCGCATTGATTTTCGTTCATGACGTAACGGATTACCCATCTATCAAATAACAAGACGGTGTCCATTGTATAATCTTCTGCTTTAATCCAATTGTAAGACATAAAATCCTCCATGTTTTAGGAGGGTTAAAGTATAGTCGCCCTCCTTAGTTTCATTGAGAAGAACAATGCTGATTTCCTCATCAAAATCACTCCTTTCATTAGTTCCGTATGTTTTTCCTCTCAATTATGAGGGGTACCTTCCGACGGGGCTTCCACGGTTTTTTCCGCCGCTTCTGCTGCCGCTTCCTCCGCCGCTTCTGCCGCCGGTTGTTCCGCTTGTGACGCGGGGGCTTCGGACGGGGCGCGGAGGTGCCGCCAAATGACCGTCGCGGCAATCCCGACGCAACCGAGCGCGTAGGAAAGTTTGCCCGCGTACAGCAGTAACGGCGTCATGACGGCCGCGAACAGCGCGTACACGAGGATACTCCGGCGGCGGTGCGGACGGACGCGGATGACCGTCGAAAAAAAGATGTACAGGATTGCGAGCGCGACGACCGCGAGGCATTGCGGCAAAATCCCGAGCAGTACGCCGAAAGAGGTCGCGATGCACTTCCCGCCGCGGAACCGGTTGAACGGCGCGACCGCGTGACCGAGCACCGGCGCGAGGAGAATCAGCGCGAAAAGCGGCTCGGCGGGGTCGAGGAACCGGCGGCTGAGCAGTACGGGCAACAGCCCCTTGCCGATGTCCAGCAACAGGCAGAGCGCGCCGACGGCAGGACCGCAAGCCATGAAAGCGTTCGCGGCGCCGGGGTTGCGGTCGTCGCTTTCGGCGCTGACGTCCTTGCCGGTCAGCAACAGCGGCAGGATACGGCTGTAAAGGACGCTCCCGCTGAGGAAACCGCCCGCGAGGAGCAGCAACCAGAGGGTCAGACGGTCGGGCATGGCGCACCATCCTTTCGAAGTTGTTCGCGTATGCGCGTCACGACGGTTTCCGCCGCGACGGGGGAGAGCGTTTCACGCTGTTTTTGCCGGATTTGCTCGGCGCGGTCGGGGTCGTGGGCGAGTTCGACGGCGCAGGACACCGCGTCCGGCACGTTTTTCGCCCAGAGGGACATTCCGTGGTCGGCGAAAAAGGCGGCGTTGCGGGTCTCGCACCCCGGTATTGCCCCGAAATGCACGAGCGGGACGTTGGAAACCGCCGCTTCCGTCGCGGAAAGACCGCCGGGCTTGGAAATGACCGCGTCGGCGGCGCGTAGGAACAGCGGCACGTCGCTTGTGAACGGGACGGCGCGGAACGGGAACGCGCCGAAACGCCCGGTCAGCTGCTCGCACAAGGCGTCGTTGCGACCGGTCAGCACACAGAGGAACCCGTCCTCGCCGATTCGCTTCAGCAGTTCCTCGCACAGCACGCAAACGTGTCCGCAACCGACCCCGCCGGTCAGCAACAGGTAAATCTTGCGCTCTTGCGGCAGACCGAGCATCGAGCGCGCCTTTTCCGGCTCGACCGGGACGCGGAACCGGCGGGAAACCGGGATACCGCTCGCGACGACGCGGTCGGACGGCACGCCTTTGCGGACCAATTCTTCGGCGACCTGCTCGTGCGGGACGAAGTAGAGGTCCGCGTCGACCTCCGCGAAGAACGGGATACAGGTGTAGTCGGTCAGGACGCCGAAACTCGGAATGTGCGCGCCGGTCCGCCGCCGAATCGCCGTGATTGCCTCGAGCCCGAACAGGTGGGTCGAAAGCACGCCGTCGAACCGTTCCGACAGCAGGTATTCGTGCAGGTTGGGCGCGTAGTGGGCGTTGGCATAGTAGACCGGGGAGGGAAGTCCGGTCGATTCGTAGACCGCGCCGACGCGGTAGACCATTCCGAACGCCGCCGGCGCCCGGCGGATGAGCCCGTTGTACGCCGCCGCGACCAGTTCGCGCGCCCGCTTGCTCTGGAACCCGACCGGGTCCGCGAGCACATAGTCGACACCCTGCCGTTTCAGTTCTTCCGCGAGCGCCCGGCGGGCGCTGTTATGCCCTTCGCCGGTCGGACAGCTCAAAAGCAGTAGTTTCATCGGTTTTGCCTTCCTCCCCGTAGGGGCGGTTTCGAACGTCCCGCCTCGGTTCGCGACGCGGGACGCGCCGATTTTCGAAACAAAAGGGTTGCAATTTTCGGTTGCAACCCTTCGCATGACCCGTATTACCGACGGGTGCAGTTCCGTTTATAGCGCCTTGCGCTTAACGTCTTGCCTTCAGCGCGACGGCGACGCCGGCAACGGAGAGGACGCCGAGAACGGCGAACACCAGCATTCCGCTGTCACCGGCCGCGGGCGCGGTGGAAGAAGCGGCAGGCGTGGACTCGGCCGGCGTGGATTCGGCGGGCGTAGACTCGGACGGCGTAGACTCGGCCGGCGTGGATTCGGCCGGCTCGGAGGTCGACGGGGTATCCGCCTTGGTGAAATCGTGGGACGCCGGGAACATCTGGAAGGTCTTGGCGTTTTCGTCCAGGACAATCCAGTCGCCTGCCTTCATGCCGCGCATGAGCCATTTCGCGGCGGCATAGGTCGTGTCGTCGTTGCTGTCCTTGTTGATGTTGCCTTGCGTAGAGATATGGCGAGCAGGATTTCGTTCTCCGCGAGCGTCACGGTTTCGGTAGCGTGTTTGCTTGCGCTGGCCACCGGGTCCCAGGTGTTGCTTTCGTTGAAACGAATCTTGTACGCCTTGACGGTATCATCCCAGGTCGCAATCGTGATTTGGCAACCGGTGAACGCCTTGGGGTGGTCGCCGCCGTTGAGCGTGTAGTCGCCCGTATCCTTAAACACGGCGGTACGGAACGTGCCGGACGCGGTGCCATCTTCCGTGTAGGCGAAAGCGTTGTTCGGGTCGAAGTTCGTCGTGTTCTCCGCGGCGACCGCGGCGGCGATTTCGGAGATGGAAAGGGTCTTGCCGGTGAAGGTGACCTTCGCCTTGACATAGCGGGCGTTGACCGCGATGCGCGCCGAGAAGTTGGTGGTCACGGCGGTCGCGTCGGCGGCGACCGTGCAGGAACCTTCCTCCGCCGTTACGGAGTAGTAGTCCTTGCCGTCAAGCGAAACGAAAACGTCCAGAGCGGACGGTTTCGCGTCGTCCGCGCAAGTGAAGTCCACCGCGCTGAGGGTCTTGACTTCGCCGAGGTCGAAGGAAATTTCGACCGTCGCGGCGCCGTCCGCCGTATTCGTGAACACGACTGCTTCGTCGGTCTTGCCGTCGGTCAGTTTCGCGACGTCGTCTTTGTTGAATTCAACGGTGTCCGGAGCGGTCACTGTGGTCGCCGCCTGCTCGTCCGCGGACGCAACGACCGCAAAACTGAGCGCGAGCGCCGCGACCAGCAGAAATGCGAGTACTTTTTTCATGGGTCTTGTGTCTCCTTTTGCAATGGCTTTATTTTAGAACGTTTCTTTAAAAAGGTCGGCTCCCGCCCGCCCTTTCCACAAGGACAGGCGGGAGCGTTCAGAAACCCGTGGGAAATTGAGTCGACCGTGTCAGGTCGGATTAGTGTCTGGTCTTGACCGCGACAGCGACACCGACGATGGCGACAACGCCCAGCACCGCGAACACCAGAACGCCGGCGTCACCGGTCGACGGACCGCTGGAGGACGCCGCGGGCGAAGAGGTCGCCGGGGCAGACGTCGAGGGGGTAGAGGTCGACGGGGTAGAGGTCGACGGCGTAGAAGTCGACGGGGTAGAAGTCGAGGGGGTAGAGGTCGACGGTTCGGACGTAGACGGCTCGTCAACGCCTTCCTTTGCGAATGCGAGGGTATTCCAGGTGACCTTCCACACATAGATGCTCAGCGTGACCTTCGTGATGGTGATCTTACCGGTCGTTCCGGCAAATTTGGAGAAATCATAGTAAGCGCTGGTCGTGCCTCTGAAATCGTCCGCTTTGCCCGTCGCAACCATAGAGAGCTGGGCGGTCTTTGCTTCGGTGCTGCCTTCTTCGGTGTAATAAATCATACCGTTGATGCCAGCCTCGCCCGTCGTTTCCGGAACCGTGAAGTCCAGATGCAGATAGGGCGTTGCGGAAAGGTCAATCTCTTTGCCGGCAGCTTCGGTAAGCTCGACAGACGGCCACGCCGGGTTGGAACCCTCCGCCATAGCGATCGTCAGTTTGCCGCCGTCAACAGACCATTCCGTTGTGCCGTCCACTTGCGACACCTTGGAAGCGTCCGTCGGCAGCAGGTTGACTACGTCCGTGTACTGGGGGTCCGCCGCGGAAGCGACGACCGCGAAGCAGGCCGTGAGAGCCACGACCAAGAGAAGCGCGAGGAATCTTTTCATGATAATGTCTCCTTTTTATCTTTTTTGTGTTCTGCCCATAGTATACCACGCGTTCGGCAATTTGTCAATGGGTTTTGGAGAAAATGTAAAATTTTTTATCGGTTTTTTCGGCGCTGACCGGACGATTTTGCTCGAATCGTGACGGGATAGCCGAGCGCGTCGAGAATCGCGCGGACCGTGTCGTGCACGCTGCGGGTATTGCTGACGCGCAAGTCGCTGACGGACCGGTAGAGCGGGAGGCGGGTCCGGTAGAGTTCCCGCACGGCGTCCTCGGACGAGGACAGCGGTCGACCGTGGCGGGCAAGCAGGCGAAGGGGACGTTCGAGAAACACCACGCGCCCGTTCTGCCGCAACAGCGGGAGGTTTTCCGGGCGGGTCACTGCCCCGCCGCCGGTCGCGACGACCTGACCGCCCTTCGCCGTGACGTCCCGGAGGACTTCGGTTTCCAGCTGCCGGAACGCGTCCTCGCCGTCCTGCGCGAAGATTTCCGGAATGGGTTTTCCGGCGCGACGCACGATTTCGGCGTCGGTATCCACGAAAGGCTTGCCGGTGCGCCGCGCGATGACGCCGCCGACGACGGATTTGCCGCTGCCGGGCATTCCGACGAGCAGGATATTCTCGCACTGCCGCCGAATCTCCGCCGCGACCGAGGAAACGGACGCGTCCGGCAGGGCGACCCCCTGAAACAGTTCGGACGCCTGTTTCGCTTGCGCGACGAGCATGGTCAGACCGCCCGCGCAAGGGATGCCGCGTTCCTCCGCCTGTAACAGCAGAGCGGTCCGGAGCGGGTTGAAAATCAGGTCCGCGACCCCGCGCAGGGCGGGAAATACGGACAAATCGACCGGGCATTCGCCGTTTTTCGGGTACATGCCGACCGGGGAGGTGTTGACGAGCAGCCCCGCGTCGGACAGGGTGGAAAGGTATTCCGGCGTGTTCTCCCGGTGCGACACCACCGTGACGCGCCCGGCGCCGAGGTCCTCGAGCACCGCGCAAACGGTCGCCGACGCGCCGCCCGCGCCGATGACGACGCAATGCAGGCCCGCGACCGGGAGGTCTGCCTCCGCAAGCATGCGGCGAAAGCCGAAGTAGTCGGTGTTGTAGCCGTGCAGACCGCCGTTTTCGTCGACCGTGACCGTGTTGACGCTGCCGATGCGCGACGCGAGCGGGGAAAGGTCGTCACAGAAGGGCAGGACCGCCTTCTTGTACGGAATGGTGACGTTGAGACCGGCGAACGCGCGCGCCTGCAGGAACGCGGTCAGCCCGTCCTTCGGCACCTCGAAAAGCTCGTAGGGGTAGGACCCGAACCGGGCGTGGATAAGCGGGGAGAAGCTGTGCCCGAGCTTCTCTCCGAGCAGACCGTATGGCTTCAAAACGGTAGTTTCCTTCCTTAATATATATGTGTCAGACGATTTCGCTGTAGCTGCCGAGGTATTTCAGCTCCTCCGCCTCCGCTTCCAGCGCCGGGATGAGCCGGGTGAGCGTCGGGGAGGCGGCGGCGATGTCGAGGTCGAAGCAGAACTGCACCTCGAAGTCGCGCTCGGGAATCGGGCGGCTCTCCAGCTTGACGAGGTTGACCCCCAATTCGTTGCAGCGTTCCAGCACCGCAAACAGCGAACCGGGGCGGTGCTTGAGCACGAGCAGCAGCGTCGTGCGGTTGGCGCCGGGGTAGATTTCCGGTCGTTTGGAAATGCAGAGGAAGCGGGTCCGGTTCGCGCCGGCGTCCTGCACGTTTTGGGCGAGCACGCGAAGTCCGTACAGTTCCGCGCAATGGCGGGAGGACAGCGCCGCCGCGCCGGGTTCGCCGCTTTCGGCGACCTGCTTGGCTGCTAACGCCGTGTTGGCGCAAGGGCGGACTTCGACGTTCGGCAGGGACGCGAGGTACTTCGCGCACTGTTCGAGCGCCTGTTCGTGGGAGTACACGACCCGAAGGTCCGACAGCGACGTGCCGGGTTTGGCGAGCAGGCTGTGCCCGACGAGCAGGCGGGTGGAACGGACGATGTAGCATTGGTACTTGACGAGCAGGTCGTAATTCGCCCGGACGGAACCGGCTGTGCTGTTTTCAATCGGCAGGACGCCGTATCGGCAATCCCCGCGCTCGACGGCGGCGAAAACGTCCTCGAAGGTCGGGCAGAAGCGGATTTCCGGCTCGGCGAACAGTTTTTCGCAAGCGAGCGAGGAATACGCGCCCTCCACGCCCTGACAGGCGACCGTCGCGCGGGTGGGGAAGAGTTCGGGCGTCGCAAGGCGCGCGGCGTGAATGCGCTCCGCGAGTTCGGACGGGGCGTCGAGCAATTCGTGCTGGTAGGCGCGGCTGTAGCCGAGCAGGGAGCGGAACAGACAGCGCGTGTAGGCGGAAAACCGCTCGTCCGCGAGGGCGCTGACCTGCAGCAGCTTTTCCCGTTCGCGGCTTCGGTCGTAGATGGGCTTGCCGTGCGCCTGTTTCCATTGGGCGACGCCGCCGCAAAGTTCCATGCGCTTGCAGAACAGGCGGACGAGTTCCGCGTCCAGTTCGTCCAGCGCGTCGCGGTAGTCTTGAATCTCCATGGTGGTTCCTTTCGGGTTTTTTCAGAGGATTGCGTCCAAAAGCGCGACGGCGGCGGCCGCTTCGACGACCGGGACGGCGCGGGGGACGATGCAGGGGTCGTGACGACCGACGATTTGCAGCCGGACCGCGTGCAGGTCGGGCAGGGAAACGCTTTCCTGTTCGCGAGCGATGGAGGCGGTGGGCTTGAAGGCGACGCGGAACAGAATGGGCATGCCGGTCGCGAGCCCGCCGAGGACGCCGCCCGCGTGGTTGGTGCGGGTGGCGACGCGTCCGCCGTCGGCGGTGTAGGGGTCGTTGTTTTCCGTGCCGCGAAGGCGGGAACCGGCAAAACCGCTGCCGAATTCCACCCCTTTGACCGCCGGAATGGCGAAAAGCGCGAGCGAGAGCCGCCCTTCAAGGCTGTCGAACGAGGTGCCGCCCGCGCCCGCCGGGAACCCGGTCACGCCACATTCGACCGTGCCGCCGACGGAGTCCCCTTGCGTCCGCGCCTCGCGGATTAGCGTCTGCATTTGCATGCCTTTGTCGTCGTTCAGGACCGGAAACGCCTTGGCTTTCGCCGCGTGCAGCGCCGGGGCGAGCGGGTCGAACCGGTCGTCCTCACACACGCCGACGGACGAAATGTGCGCGCCGATCTCCACGCCCCTCTCCCGCAAGAGCTCCATGCACAGGAACCCCGCCGCGCACAGCGGCGCGGTCAGCCGGCCGGAAAATTCGCCGCCGCCGCGGTGGTCGCGGGATTCGCCGAACCGGACGAACGCCGGGTAGTCCGCGTGCGACGGGCGGGGGACGAACCGCAAGCGGTCGTAGTCGCCGGAACGCGTGTCCTCGTTGTGCAGCAGCAGGCAGACCGGCGCGCCCGTCGTTTTGCCGTCCAGCACGCCGGAAACGAATTCGACCCGGTCGGTTTCCCGCCGCTGGGTCGAAAATTCATCGCGACCGGGGGCGCGGCGCTCCATGAACGCCGCCAATTTTTCCTCGTCCACGCGTATCCCGGACGGCAGTCCGTCCAGCACCGCGCCCATGCACGGCGAGTGCGACTGCCCGAAAATTTGCAGTTTGAGTTTGGTTCCGAAGGTGAACACGGTTTCACAATCCTTTCGCGTTACGTAAGTTTTGGGGGCGTCGGAAAATGTCCCCGTCGCGTGTATCCCACGTAAAATGGGTGCGAGCGAGGACGGCTTGGGACAAGCCGTCGGAGCCGGCGAATACCGGGATTGGGAGGCGCGCCGACGCTCATTTCCAGGCAGGAAGTCTTTTTTATCGTCCACCCCCGAAGTCGACGGCAGTCGACTTCGCGCTAGGGGGGCTTGGGGGTGCTGGCACCCCCAACGTACTCCTCCTCGTACCCCTCGTACTTTCTACCCGCCCTGCCGCAAGGATTCGAAATCGCGGAAGAAAGCGGGATAGGACTTTTCGGCGGACTCGGCGCCGCTGATACGGACGGGGGACGCGCAAGCGCAAGCGGCGACGGCGGCGCTCATGGCGATGCGGTGGTCGTTGCAGGCGTCCGCGTCCCCGCCGACAAGCCCGCCGCCGGGAATGCGAAGCCCGTCCGGCGTTTCAAAGCAGGGCGCGCCGAGCGCGCGCAACAGACCGCATACCGAACGGATACGGTCGCTTTCCTTCAGGCGCAGGCGGGACGCGCCGACGATACGGGTTTCCCCCTCCGCGGCGGCGGCGGCGACGGCAAGCACCGGCACGAGGTCGGGAATGTCCGTCGCGTCGATTTCGACGCCGTGCAGGCGGGAACGGGACACCGTGACGGAATCCCCGTCGGCGCGGATGTCCGCCCCCATTCGGCGTAGGAGCGGCAGAATCGCGCGGTCCCCTTGCGCGGAATCCGGACGTAAGCCGGTGACGGTGACTTCGCCGTTCAGCGCGCCCGCGACCAGCCAAAAGGCGGCGTTCGACCAGTCCCCCTCGACGGCGAGCGTGCCGGGGGAACGGTAGGATTGCGGGGAAACGGCGATTTGCGGACCGTCCCGCCGTGCGACGACGCCGAAGGCGCACTGCACCGTTTCCGTCAGCGCGATGTACGGGGCGGACGCGAGCGTCCCCTCCACGACGACGCGGCTTTCGCCGTTCAGGAGCGGCAGGGCGAGCAGGAGTCCGGTGAAAAATTGCGAACTGACGCCGCCGTCCATGCGGTATTCGCCGGGGGTCAGCTGTCCGTCGACCGTCAGCGGGAAAGCGCCGGCGGGGGAGAGCGCCGCGCCGTGCGCGAGCAGCTGCTCATACAGCGGGGACAGCGGCCGTTCGGCGAGCCGTCCGCGCCCGACGAACGCGGCGGAAACGCCCAGCGCCGGGGCGAGCGGCAGGAGGAACCGCAAAGTCGACCCGCTTTCGCCGCAATCCAGCAGGACGCGCTCCCGCGAGCGGGGGGTCGGACGGGCGACGGGACGGACCGTGCAGACGCCGTCGCGCTCGACGATTTCCGCGCCCAGCGCACGGAGACAGCCGACGGTCGCCTCGATGTCCCGGTTGGTTTCCGGGCAGAGCAGGTCGGTCGGGCGGTCGGCGAGGGACGCGCAAATCAGCGCGCGGTGCATATGCGACTTCGACGGGATGGCGCGGACGGACCCGGCGAGCCGGGCGGGGGGGACGACGACCGTCACGGGTTGACCTCCTTTCCGGGGAACGCAAGCGGCAGGAGCGACGGCAGTTCGTCGACGGGCGTTTCGCGCAGGACGCACTTCCCGAACCGCTCCGGCAGGACCAGCCGCAGGACCTGCCCCGCCCGTTTCTTGTCCGTTCCCATCGCGGGGAGCAGGCGGGACGGCGGGTAGGGGGATTCGACCGGCAGCCCGTAGCGGGTCAGCAGGTCGGCGACCTCCGCCGGCAGGTCCGCGCCGCAAAGCCCGAGGGCGGCGGACAGCCGGGACGCGGCGACCATGCCGATGGCGACGGCCTTGCCGTGGGTCACGGTCAGGGCGGACGCCTGCTCGACGGCGTGACCGAACGTGTGTCCGAGGTTGAGCAGCATGCGTTCGCCGAGGTCATGCTCGTCCTTTTCGACGAGGTCGCGTTTGACCGCGACGCAAGCGGCGACGACGCGCTCCCAATCCACCTTCGCGGGGTCGGCGAGCAGGGTGCGCAGCGGCTCCCCGTCGAGCAGGGCGTACTTGACGACTTCCGCGCACCCGTCCGAAACGGTCTCCGCCGGGAGCGTCGAAAGCAGCGTCGGGTCGCAAAAAACCGCCGTGGGCTGGTGGAACGCGCCCGCGAGGTTCTTGCCCGCCGCGAGGTCGATTGCGGTCTTGCCGCCGACCGAGGAATCCACGGCCGCGAGCAGGGTCGTCGGGAGCTGGACGTAGCGTATCCCCCGTAGGTAGACCGCCGAAGCGAACCCCGCAAGGTCGCCAATCACGCCGCCGCCGAGCGCGAACACCGCGTCCGTGCGGGTCAGGCGGTTGGACGCGAGGAATTCCAGCGTTTCGCCGAGGCGGGACAGGCATTTTGTCTGTTCGCCCGCCGGGAGGACCAGTTTGCAGACCCGAAACCCCGCCCGTTCGAGCGACGCTTGCGCGCGGTCGCCGTAGAGCGGGTCGACCGTCGAATCCGTGACGAGCGCGGCGGTCCTGCCGGGCAGGAGCGGGGCGGAACGTTCGCCGACGCGGTCGAGCAGTCCGGTTTGAATGGTCACCTCGTAGGGGCGGGCGGTGCGGACGGAAATGGTGGGCATGGGAAGTGCGCTCCTTTCGTTCAGCCGTCGGCGGGGTCGGACGCGTCCGCGGCGGTCTTGCAGTCGACGCCGGCCTGCAGCAGGGCGGTCAGCGCTGCGGCGTCGCGGTTCGCGAGCGCGTCGCGGTAGGCGGTGAGGTTGGCGAGCAGGGTGTCGAGCTCGTCGGTCAGGTAGTCGGCGTTGTCCAGGAACAGTTCGGTCCACATCGGGACGTTCAGACCGGCGACGCGTGCCATGTCGCGGTAACTGCCGGCGGAAAAGCCGCGGTGGTCGCGTGCGGACGGGCTTTTGACGTAGGCGTTCGACAGGACGTGGGGGAGTTGGGACGTGAACGCGATCATGCGGTCGTGCTGTTCGGGCGTGGCGGTGACGATACGGGTGAAGCCGAGCGAACGGAAGAACGCGCAAAGCATATCCAGCGTCGGCAGGTCGGCGTTCGCGCCGGGGACCAGCACCATGCTCGCGCCCTTGAACATCTTCTCCCGCGACGCGCGAAAACCGCTCGCGACCGCGCCCGCCATCGGGTGACCGCCGACGAACCGGAACCCGTGCGCCTCCGCCGCCGCGACGAACGCCGGGAATACCGCCCGCTTGACGCCGCAACAGTCCAGCGCGACGCAGGAGGTCGGCAGGAGCGGGGCGGCTTTTTGCAGGTACGCCACCGCGTCCTGCGGATAGAGCGCGAGCAGGAGCAGGTCGAGCGACGGCAGGACCGCCTCGTCCAGTTCGCCGTCGATGAGGTCGGTAAAATGGGCGAACGCGATGGCGTCCGAATCGGCGTCCGCCCCGTAAACTTCGTGTTCTGTATGGCTTTTAATGGCTTTGGCGAGGGAACCGCCGATGGTCCCGAGGCCAACGATGCCGATTTTCATAAAGGGAAACCTCCGTGGAAATGGAATTCAGGCGTTCCCGAGCGTATCCCGCAATTTGAAAACGCGGTCCGCGAGCGACGAGAACTGCTCGGGCGTGAGGGATTGCGGCCCGTCGCAAAGGGCGCGCTCGGGCCGGTTGTGGACCTCAATCAGCAGTCCGTCCGCGCCGGCAGCCGTCGCGGCGAGCGCCAGCGGCGGGACGTAGCGCGCGACGCCGGTCGCGTGGCTCGGGTCGACGACCACGGGCAGGTGGGTCAACTCCTTGAGCGCCGGGACGGCGGAGAGGTCGAGGGTGTTGCGGGTGACGGTCTCGAACGTGCGGATACCGCGCTCGCAAAGAATGACCTGCTCGTTCCCGCCGGCGAGAATGTATTCCGCCGACATGAGCAGTTCCTGCACGGTGTTCGCAAGCCCGCGCTTGAGCAGAATCGGCTTGCGGAGGCGTCCGAGTTCCTTGAGCAGTTCGAAATTCTGCATATTCCGCGCGCCCACCTGAATGATGTCGACCTGTTCGAACAGGGGCAGGTGGGAAGCGTTCATGATTTCGGTGACGATGGGGAGCCCGGTTTCCGCCTTGGCTTTCAGCAGCAGTTCGATACCGTCCGCGCCGAGCCCCTGAAAGGCGTAGGGCGACGTACGGGGCTTGAACGCGCCCCCGCGGAGCGCCGTCGCGCCCGCCTGCTTGACCGCCCGCGCGACCTGCAGGATCTGCTCCTCGCTTTCGACCGAGCAGGGACCCGCGAGCAAGGCAAACTGCCCGCCGCCGACCCGGAACGGACCGGTTTCGACGCAAGTGTCCGCCTCGTGGAACTTGCGGTTGGCCATTTTGAACGGCTCGGAAACGCGCTGGACCTTTTCGACGATTTCCAGACCGGACAGCAGGTCCGCGTCGACGCGGGACGTGTCGCCAATCAGTCCGAGGACGGTCTGGTACTGCCCGACGGAGCGGTGCACGTCGAGCCCCTTCGAGCGGAGCCAATCCACCAGTTCGTCGGTTTTCTTTTGCGGTACGCGGGGTTTGAGCAGGATAATCATGCGGAAATTCCTTCCTGAATGACGTTTTTTCGCTTCGTGCGCGTCAGATGGACAGTTCGTCCAGCGCCGCCGCGCCGATGAGCCCCGCCTGTCCGCCGAGCCGCCCGGCGCGAATCATGGTCGAGCATTTTCCGACCGCCGCGCGGAGCGGCTGCAGCAGCGTTTCGCCTTCCTTGCTGATACCGCCGGAGATGACAATCATGTCCGGGCGGAAGATGTTGATGATGTTCCACATCCCGACCTCCAGCGAGCGAATCCAGTCGTTGAAGATACTTCGTGCCATATTGTCCTCCTCGCTCATGGCGATGAAGAGGGTCTTTCCGTTCGCGCGACCGCCGTTGGCGGCAATCAGTTTGCCGAGGCGGCTGTTCGGGGCGTATTGCGCCTGGTGTTCGACCTCCCGCGTCAGCGCGCGGGTGGACGCGACCGTTTCCCAGCAGCCGATACGGCCGCAACCGCACCGTTTGCCGTGGATATCGATGACCATATGCCCGATTTCCCCGGCGTGGTTCTCCTTGCCGTGCAGCAGTTTCCCGTCGACGATGATGCCGCCGCCGATGCCCGTGCCGAGCGTGACCGTCACGACGTTGCGGTAGCCCTTCGAAACGCCCGCCATATATTCGCCCCAGGCGGCGCAATTCGCGTCGTTGTCCAGTTTCGCGGGGGCGCCGAACGCGTCGGACAGCAGTTTCGCGAACGGAATACGGTCGATGGGGAGGTTATCCGCGGCGAGGGCGACGCCCTTTTCCGTGTCGATTTCCCCCGGACAGCCCATGCCGATGAAGTCGATGTGCTCCCCGTCCAGTCCCGCCTCCGTGATGAGTTTGCGGGCGCCGTCGAGGACGATGGTTTGCAGTGCTTCCGGCGTGCGGCAGTCCGCCGTGCGGAATTCGAGCGAATGTAGAATACGGTAGTTGTCGTCCACCGCGCCGATGTCGACGTTCGTGCCGCCGAGGTCAATGCCGATTTTCATAGAGATTTCCTTTCTTTTCGATGTTCCTCAAAAGGGATACGCGCCGTTCGCGGTTTGTTCGCGCAAGTATTCGACCACCCGCGGACGGTCCTCGCGGTAGGTCACGCCGTACCAGCGGTCGCCCGTGCGAAGGACGCGCAAGGGACGCCCGCATGCGTTGCGGTACGCCCAGACGGCGGTCGGGAGGTAGTATTCCTGCTTCAGCGGGTCTTTCAGCGTCCGCAAAAAGTCCGCGAACCCCGCCTCCGCCGAACGCAAGAAGCCGCCGTCGAGCGCCCACGCGTTCATGGAAACGGTGCAGTCCTTATCCAGCGGGTGCCAGACGCCGTCCTCGCGGTAGGCGGCGCTCCCGTCCGGGCGCGTGCCGATTTCGGTGCGCTCGCAAATGTCGAGCAGGTTGCCGTTTTCGTCGCAGACGCATACCCCGCGGGACACCGTGCCGTTTTCGGTCATCGTGTTCCGCAACGGGAACCCGACCATACAGCCGCAAGCGCGCCCCGTCCCGTCCGCGAGGAAGTTATGCAGAAGGCGGAAGGTCTCCTTGCCGTAGAGGTCGTCGGCGTTGACCACCGCGAACCCCTCGTCGCGCAACAGCTCCCGCGCGGCAAGCACGGCGTGGGCGGTGCCCCACTGCTTTTCCCGTCCCGCCGGGACCGCGAATCCCGCCGGCAGGTCGGACAGCGCCTGAAACGCGTACCGCACCTCCACGCGCCCCCCGTGCCGCGACGCGATACGGTCGCCGAGCGTTTCGCGGAACGCCTGCTCGTTTTCCGGCCGAATCACGAAAATCACCCGGTCGAAACCGGCGCGCACCGCGTCGTACACGGTATAGTCCAAAATGAATTCCCCGTTCGGGCCGACCGGGTCCATTTGCTTGAGCCCGCCGTAGCGGCTCCCCAGTCCGGCCGCCATTACCAAAAGCGTCATGACTGTTTCTCTCTTTCTCTCTCGATAGATAGTGATACATCCTAATTTTACAACAAAACGGCGCTAAAGTAAAGGGGGTAACGGAATTTTTCGGCAAAAAATTTTTCTTCGCGCCCGCCGCGTGCGAAAAAACGGTTGACAAACCGGGTCGGGTGTGTTATCATTTGGGTGTTGAAATCCGAAAGAGAGGGAATTACCTATGGAACAGAAACATTCACCGCTCCACGTCGGGGTGGTCGGGCTCGGCGTGCGGGGCGGCGGCATCGTGGATACGGTGCTTTTGCCGTTGGTCAAACGCGGGAAACTCGCGCTGACCGCCGTGTGCGACGTGTACGACGACCGCGCGAAGAGCGTCGCGGACCGCGTGGAGGCGCAAACCGGCGCGCGTCCGCTCTGCACGCGGGATTACCGCGAGGTCATCGCGTCCCGTCCGCAAGCGCTTTTGGTCCTTTCGGCGTGGGAGAGTCACGTCGGGATTGCCGTCGAGGCGATGCGCGCGGGGATTCCGGTCGGCATGGAGGTCGGCGGCGCGTACACGGTCGAGGACTGCTGGCGGCTGGTCCGTACCTACGAGGAGACCGGCGTGCACTGTATGCTGTTGGAGAACTGCTGTTACGGCAGGCGGGAGTTGATGGCGCTGCATATGGTGCGGCAGGGGGTATTCGGCGAGATTGTCCATTGCGCCGGGGGCTACCTGCACGATTTGCGCGCCGAAATCGGCAACGGCGACGTCAACCGCCACTACCGGCAACGGAATTACCTCCTTCGCAACTGTGAAAACTACCCGACGCACGAACTGGGACCCATCATGGCGGTGCTGGACATCAACCACGGAAACCGTATGCTGACGCTCAACACGGTCACGTCCGGAGCGTTCGGCATGCGCGCCTACGTCCGCGAGCACCGGCAGGACAGCCCGCTCGCCGAGAAAACCTTCAATCAGGGCGACGTGACGACGACGGTCATCAAATGCGCCAACGGGCAGACCATCGTCCTGACGCTGGATACGACCCTCCCGCGGATGTATTCGCGTGGGTTCACCGTCCGCGGCACGAAGGGCATGTATTGCGAGGACGGGGATTATATCCATATGGACGGCGAGCCGGAGTTCGATAACGTCGTCAAGGTCGCCGGCAACGCCGAGGGCTACGCCGAGCGGTACGAGCACCCGATTTGGCGGGAGTACCGCAAGGACCCCATCGGCGGGCACGACGGCATCGACTGGCTGGTCTACAACGCGTTCTTTGACAGCGTTCTGAACGGGCTCGTGCCGCCAATCGACACCTACGACACCGCGACGCTCCTTTGCATTACGCCGCTTTCCGGCGATTCCGCCGCGATGGGCGGCGCGCCCGTCGCGATTCCCGATTTTACCGGCGGTCGCTGGGTGTTGCGTACCGAGTTCCCCGACGCCGACCGCGGTCCGTACGGTTTGTTTACCTGCTGACAACGGGGTACAGAGGGGTACAGAGGGGGACGAGGAGTACGGTGGGGGTAGTAACTACCCCCACACCCCCGTAGCGCGAATTTCCCGGCTACGCCGGTAAATTCGAGGGGTTTTAGATAAAATTCCGCCTCCCTGCCTCGGGGTTTTCGTTCGGTGCTTGCTCGGTTTTTTTACCGCCCCGCCTCGGGGTTTTCGTTCGGTGCTTGCTCGGTTTTTTTACCGCCCCGCCTCGGGGTTTGCGTTCGGTGCCCCCTCGATTTTACCTTCGCGACCCGCATTTTGCCTGCTCCGACGGTCCGCATTTGCGAACCGTCCTCGCTCGCACCCAAATAACGTGAAGAAATTCGGCGAGCCGCGTTTTTGAACCGCCCTCGCCCGCACTCAATCCGCGTTTTTGGATTCACGGCAGAGCGGTCAATTGGGGGCGCTGGTTGCGATAGCAACCTACAGACCTTGGGGGTAACGGGAAGTCCGTAAAAGAAAAGAAGGAAGGTTCTGACTTGTACCTTCCTTTTATATATTCCCAAACATAGGGTGCTTGTGGGTGCCGGCACCCCCAAACGTACCCCTCCACGAAAAACAAACGCGGATTGGGTGCGAGCGAGGGCGGTTCGCAAATGCGGACCGTCGGAGCAGGCGAAATGCGGGTCGCGAAGGCAAAATCGAGAGGGCACCGAACGAAAACCCCGAGGCAGGGCGGTAAAAAACCCGAGCGAACAAACACCGAACGAAAACCCCGAGGCAGGGCGGTAAAAAACCCGAGCGAACAAACACCGAACGCAAATCCCGAGGCAGAGAAGCGGAATTTTATCTAAAAACCCCTCGAATTTGCCGGCGTAGCCGGGAAATTCGCGCTACGGGGGGTGTGGGGGGACGAGTTCCCCCACCGTACTCTTCGTCCCCCTCGTACCCACATACGGGGTCATACGTTCGGGTTTTGCGCGGCATTCTTCGCGAGCAGATACGTCTTGAGCGCGGAAATCGGGTCGTCCTCGTCCAACCAGTAGTCCGGCAGAATCCCCTTTCCCTCCTCGAAGCCGTTCATATTGAAAACCTTATACCCCATCCACACATAAACACCGGAATGCGGCAGGCGATAGCGGAGAATTTCCCCGAACTGCCCGCACCCCATCGACGCGCTTCCGATGAACTTGACGTTTCGCACGCTCGAAGCGTACTTGAGCGCCGCTTCGCCGGAGGAAGCGACGTATTTATTCATCAAAACGTAGAGCGTCCCATCGTAGGTGCCTTTGGAGGGGTCCGACGCCTCGCTATCTTCGATCCTGTAGGTTTTGACCGGCTCGTTTTTGCCGTCGGTCAGCAACGGACTTTGGACGACGGCGCAAGCGATCTCCCAGCACGCATTTCCGTTCAATCCTTCGATGAAGTGCATCGGGTAATTGCTGTTCCCGCCGCTGTTGGAAAGGAGGGAGAAAATCAGTTCCGGCGCGTCCCGGAACAACTCTCCCATTCGGCGGAAGCGCTCGTAATTCCATTGGAGGCTTTCGTTTCTATAATTCCCGTGATGCACGATGGGAATGCCGTTCTCCATGCGTGCGAAATAATCGCAATCAGCCTGCCAACTGTCCGTCCGACAACGGTGGAGCGGCAGTTCCGTCCCGCCGACGGAAAGACTTTCGACCGGATTATCCGTATACACGCCGAGCAAATACCGTTTTTCCCCGTCCGGCGTCGGCAGCGTTTCAAAAAGGTAGGGGGAAACCTCCTGCCCGGAGAATTTCCGCCCCGCCGGGACGGCGTCCGTGCCGTTCACGACGGTATAGTCCTCCCCGTCCGGCGCGAGAACCAGCCCGGTGAAGAACGCATTGAAGAGTTTTTGAAAGGATGCATATTCCTCGCCCGCTTTTAAGGTAAAGTGGCTGTCGTTGAGGAACGGAAAAAGGGCGGAATGTATGGCGTGCAGGAGCGCCCGCGCGGTCGTGCCGTCCGCCGGGAGCCCGTCGAGCAGTTCCCGCTCCACGGCGGAAAAATCCACCTTATCCCGGTAATACGCATACCCCGCGTAGTTGTACCGAAGCAGTTCAAAGAACAGCCCGATGTCCTCCGCCGCTTCCCCGCGGGAAATGTGTTTTTCGCCGTCGGTCGGTTCGGTCGGTCCTTGCGGTTTCAGGTGTCGCAACGGTTCAATCCGCTCCGGCGGAATCGGTTCGGACTTGGCATGAACGTAATAGGTTTCAAATTCTTCCTTCTTCATGGACAACACTTCCTTTTTTATTTTATTTTTACGATTTCTAATCGACGCCCCTAAGGCAGGGAGGCGGAATGTTGTCTGCCCTCCCGCATTCGACGGCAGTCGAATGCGCGTTAGGGGGCTTGGGGGTGTTGGCACCCCCAAACGTACCCCTCCGCGAAACAAAAAACGCAAATTGGGTGCGAGCGAGCGCTTTGCGGGAGCAGGCGAAATGCGGGTCGCGAAGGTAAAATCGAGAGGGCACCGAACGCAAATTTCAAGGCAGGACGGTAAAAACCCGAGCGAGCAAGCACAGCGCGCAAACCCCGAGGCAGGGAGGCTGAATCTTGTTTTTTCACCCCTCGAATTTGCCGGCGTAGCCGGGAAATTCGCGCTACGGGGGGTGTGGGGGGACGAGTTCCCCCACCGTACCCCCTCGTACCCCTTTGTGCCCGCGCACCCCCTACGCGTGAAGTCGCAAGCCCTTCGGGTAGTGGTTTTTCGCGACGCCGTTCGACACCTTGGCGCCGCCGAGGGGCAGCCCGGCGAGGGTGACGACAGCCCAGCCGGACCCGGAAACGTCGCACGGAATCTCCGCGCCGGAAAGGTACGCGGCGACGCGCGGGTCGTCGGGTGGCAGTTCGATTTTCCGCGCGAACCGCTCGGAGAACGCCTTGAACAACTGATGGTGCGGCACGAGCCGCCCTTTTTCGACCGTCCCGAGCGTCACCCCGGCGGCGAACACGTTCTCCGGCGGCACCGGGAACGGGCAGACCGCGATTCGCCGCGCGCGCCCGAGCGCACAGAGCGACAGGTCCGCGTGCGAAAGGAGCGTGTCCGCGAGGAACTCCTGCACGGCGTACGCTTCCTCCGCCGTGAGCGGCGACCGCGCGTCCGGGAACAGCGGGGCGGACGGCTCGCCGCCGGGTTCGCGCCGAAGCAACGCGAAGAACTGCCCCTCGCCGGGCGCGATATGCGGGTACCACCGCCGCGCGGACGGCAGACCGACCCCCGCCGCCGTGACGGCGCGCAAGCCCTCCGGGACCTCGCACGGGGCAAACGACGGGTGCGCGTCGAGGAACGCGAGGACGACCCGCTCGTTCTCCTCCGGGGCAAATGTGCAGGTCGAATAGAGCAGGAATCCGCCGGGCGCAACGGTTTTCGCCGCCTCCGCGAGCAACATCGCCTGCCGTTTCGCGCAGTACGCCGGGGCGGACGGCGACCATTCGGCGATTGCCGCCGGGTCCTTGCGGAACATCCCTTCGCCGGAGCAGGGCGCGTCCACCAGCACGAGGTCGAAGTACGACGGGTACCACGCCGCAAGCCGTTTCGCGTCCGCGTTGGTCACGAGCAGGTTCGCGAACCCCATGCGTTCGAGGTTGCCGCAAAGCACCTTGCAGCGGGCGGGCTGTATCTCGTTGGACACCAAAAACCCCGCCCCGCCTTCGTAACAGCCGACCCCCGACGCGAGCTGAACGGACTTTCCGCCCGGCGCGGCGCACAGGTCGAGACATTTCATGCCGGGCTTGAGCGGCGCGGCGCTCACCGTCGCCATCGCCGACGGGTCCTGCACATAGAACGCCCCCGCGTGGTGCAGGGGCTGGTTCCCCGGCGACGGGCAGTCGAACCGGTACGCCCCCGGCAGGTACGGGATGCGCTCGACCGGAAACGGGCAGATACGCCCGAACGCCTCCGAAGAACACCGCCCGGCGGGCACGAACAGCGCCCGTTCCGCCGCCGACGCGTAGGACGCGAAGAACCGCGGTCCGTCCGCCCCCAAAAGCCCCGCCATGCGCTCCCGAAATGCCGCCGGGAGGTTGTCGTTGATACCCATATCGAACTCCTTTCTGTCCAGAAAAGAAACAGGGGACGCGCGGAAAAGTCCGCCGTCCCCCCAAAGAACCGTTCTCCGTCCCGCCGCAACGCGAAACGGGCGGGCAAGGTCAAATGGTGCCGAAAATGCGGTCCCCGGCGTCGCCGAGACCGGGCAGAATGTACGCGTTCTCGTTGAGTTTTTCATCCAGCGCGGCGAGATAAATCGGCACGTCCGGGTGGTCCGCCTGCACCTTCGCGACGCCTTCCGGCGCGCCGACGAGGCACATCAGCCGAATGTCCGTCACGCCGCGTTCCTTGAGTTTGCAGAGCGCGTCGGACGCGCTCCCGCCGGTCGCGAGCATCGGGTCGACGAGAATGACCGTCCGCTCCGCCACGTCCGGCGGTAGTTTGCAGTAGTATTCGACCGGCTGGTGCGTTTCCGGGTCGCGATACAATCCGATGTGCCCGACGCGGGCGACCGGAACGAGCGAGAGCAACCCGTCCACCATGCCGATACCCGCCCGCAAAATCGGGACGATTGCGAGCTTTTTACCGGAAATTTTCTTCGCGTTCATCGGGCAGAGCGGGGTCTCGATGCGGACGTCCTCCAGCGGGAGGTCGCGCGTAATCTCGTAGCCCATGAGCATCGCGATTTCGCGCAACAGTTCGCGGAAGTCCTTCGAGCCGGTCTTGCGGCTGCGCATGATGGTGAGTTTATGCTGAATCAGCGGGTGGTCGATGATATGCAGTTGCGCCATGATGGTTTTCCTTTCTCAGTCGTCCTTGCGGTTTTTGCGGGAAAGCATGAGGTTCGTCAGGATTCCGAGAATCAGCGCGCAAGCGATGGACGTGATGGTCACCTTGCCGAAGCTGACGGTCAGCCCGCCGATACCGGCGATGAAGATGACCGACGCCGTGAACAGGTTCTCGTTCCGTTCGAGGTCCACCTTCTGGAGCATTTTCAGACCGGAAACGGCGATGAAACCGTAGAGCGCCATGCACACGCCGCCCATGACGCAGGACGGAATGGAGTTGACGAACGCCACGAACGGGTTGACGAACGAGATGAGAATCGCGCCGATAGCCGCCGCAACGATGGTCGCGACGGAAGCGTTGCGGGTAATCGCGACGCAACCGACGGATTCGCCGTAGGTCGTGTTCGGGCAGCCGCCGAAGAAGGCGCCCACCATGGAGCCGACGCCGTCGCCGAGCAGGGTCCGGTGCAGACCGGGGTCCTCAAGCAGGTCGGTCTCGATGATGGAGGAGATGTTCTTGTGGTCGGCGATGTGTTCCGCAAAGACCACGAGCGCGACCGGTATGTACGCGACGGCAATCGTGCCGACATAGGCGGCGTCGAGGTCCTTGACGCCCTTGAAAGCGGTCACGAACGTCATCGCCGGGACGGAAACGAAGGTGTTGAGCGTCACTTTCCCGTCGGTCAGCAGGTTCTGGAACGGGGTAAAATCGATGACCTTGAGCGAATCAATCTCCGCGACGTTGCCGATAACCGTGAAAACGCAAGCGACGGCGTACCCGGCGAGAATGCCGATGATGAACGGAATGAGCCGCGCCATCTTCTTTCCGAAGGTCGAGCAGAGCATGGTCACCGCGAGCGTCACCAGTCCGCAAACCAGCGCGACGTAGACGGAAGTGCCTTCCACCCCGCCGGAGGTCAAATCCCCGACGGCGTTTCCGGCGAGCGACAACCCGATGATGGCGACCGTCGGTCCGATGACCACGGCGGGCATTAACTTATTGACCCAACCGGAGCCGACCAGCTTGACAATCAGCGCAATCACCACGTACACCAGCCCCGCGAACACCGCGCCGAGAATCAAGCCGACGTAGCCGACCTGCACCGACACCGCCCCCGCGAACGCCGCCGCCATCGAACCGAGGAACGCGAACGACGAACCGAGGAACACCGGGCTTTTTGCCTTCGTGAACAGCACATAGACCAACGTGCCGAGACCGGCGCCGAGCAGCGCCGCCGCCGTGCTCATCGCGTTCGCGCCGGTCAGCTTCGCCGTGCCGTTCGTGATGACCGGGACGACCAGCGTCGCCGCCATGATGGCGAGCAGTTGCTGAATCGCGAAAACGATCAACTGCCCGAACTTGGGTTTGTCCTTGACTCCGTAGATAAGTTTCATGCCGCACGGTCCTCTCTCATTCCGTTTTGCTGGACGCACGCCCCCGCGCGGGGGACGCGAAAGGCGGAAACCCCGCGCCGCCCGAAAGCCGGGACAGCGGAAACGACGCCTTTCTGCATTTTTCTACAGTATAGCATACCCGCCCCGGCTTGTCAAGCATTTTTTTGGTTCAGGATACCGATTTTTCGAGTTCCGAAAGCATATTTTCGATGCGAATGCCGTATCCCCGCGTCGGGTCGCTGACCAGGACGTGCGTGACCGCGCCGACCAGCCGCCCGTCCTGCAAAATCGGACTGCCGGACATCCCCTGCACGATGCCGCCGGTCAGCGAGAGCAACCGCTCGTCGGTCACGCACACGAGGAAGTTTTTGGTCCGCCCCGCGTCGGTATAGACCTCCTCGATACGCACCGCGTACTCGCGCACCTGCCCGTCCGCCGCCGTGCGAACGGTCGCGTCGCCGGTATGCAGCGCGCTTGCGGGCGCGACCTCGACCGGGTCCGACAACCCTTCCGGCAGGACGTCATACGCCCCGAACACGCCGACTTCCGTGTTGCAGTCCAGCGTGCCGAGGTCCCGCGTGCCGAAACTGCCCTTCAGCTCGCCCGGCAGGTTCTTGCGCCCCCGCACGACGCCCTCGACGCGCACGTCGGTCACGGTCCCCCGCCCGAACGGCATGAGCAGTCCGGTCGTGGAATCGTTGATTCCGTGCCCCAGCCCGCCGAAGCGTTTGGTTTTCGCGTCGATGAACGTGATGGTCCCGATGCCCGCCGTGCTGTCCCGCACCCAGACGCCGATACGGTATTCGTTGCTTCCTTTGTCGACGACCGGGGTGACGGTCGTGGATTGCGTTTCGTTTTCCCTACGGTATTCCAACTCGATTTTTTGCCCGCCGCTGCTCTTGACCAGTTCCAGAAGTTGTTCGAGCGTTTCGACCTCCGCGCCGCCCGCCGATGTGACGACGTCGCCCGCCGCAAGACCCGCGTCCCGCGCCGGGGAGCAGAGCCCGCCCGCCGTTTCGACGTCGCAAACGCCGATGATGATAGCGCCCTTCGCGTAAAATTTCACGCCGAACGCCATTCCGCCCGGAATGACCTCCCGCACGCCGCCGTCCGCCGCCGTCGCCGGCGCGCCGAGGAGCACGCAAAACAGCAGACACGCGCTCAAAAAAACGAGGAACGGTCTGAAAACGGTTCTGTTCATTGGATTTGACCTTTCCTTTCTGGTTTGTGCTTTTTGCTTGCCGCACGGTTAGTTTCGGCACGCGCGGAACAAAATATAAGTGGAACATTTTTTCCGCCCGTCCCGTGGCGGTTGGCAAATTTTTCCGTAAAAAAAGCGCACCCGCCGGCGCGCCCGGTTTGCCGAAAGGGGAGTCGTTGAGTTAGCGCTTTGCTCCGCGCACCTGTGTTGGCGCTTTGCCCCGCGCTCCTGTATTGGGGCTTTGCCTCGCGCACCTCGCGCACTTGTATTGGGGCTTTGCCCCAAACCCCATTCAGGGGACTTTTTGAAAAATGTCCCCTGAAAACCCCCGAAAACTTTTCCTTTTGGGGTTTATCATAAGGCAATCTGCCTATGCGTTCCGACAACGGGGACTTTCGTCATGCAAAACGGCACGGTTTTTGAATAGCAAAAGTGCTTACCGCATTTTTCGCATTTGACGAGAAAAATGCGGCACAAGGTCGTGGCATTGCCCCGCGACGAAATGATTGCGCAACACGCCGCGACCGTGGCTGCCACCCAAAACACATGTTGTTTTCATTACACGCAAAAAAGGCGCACCCGAAGGTGCGCTTTGCAGGTTATTTGCCGGGGGAACAACATTTCTATGGCGTTCCGCCATGGGCATTCCGCCCACCGATTCGAACATGATGCGGTATCTTACCGCCGCTTCCGGTCAGCCCATTGGACACACCGCCCTTCCGAAATTTCGAAGAACGCTTCACTGTTCATTGGACTCACCTCTTTCTCCCTTACTTTTTCTTTCTTCTTCCCTTGTTCCATCCTTATTATAATATAGCGTTACACAAAAATCTTGTTGTATTTGTAAATAAACTGTAACAAAACTGTTAATCCGAGGGATTTTTCACGGCAAAACCCGTCAAAAATCGACAAGCCGACGCGCGCTTTCTTCCGTTTTTTTATGCGTGCGCCGTGTTTTCTGTTTCCGGCGACGTTCCGCGCGCGGCGGGAACGTCAAACACGCCGCCCCGTCTACCACAAACAGCGGGGTGGGGAACAGGTACGCGCTTAAAAATCCGCGCGCGCCGCCCCGAACGACCGCGTACTCAGTGCAAACCCGCCACCGGAAAAGCGCCTATTCCTCCCCGTTTCGGGGCGTCGACAGGCAGGAAAGCCCAGCCCCTGCCGCGCGGACAGCGGGCGCGGCGACGTTCCGCGCAAACGGGGTTTTCGCGGAAACGGACCATTTCCCACGGGGTCCGCCCCGCTTTCGTCTGCTTTCCGCATACCAAAAAACGTTCCGAAAGGGGAAACACCCCCACGATTTTTGAAAAATTGTAAAAACTTCGTTAATTCTGCCGCAAAAAATACGCTTGCGGATAGGCGCACACGGGGCAGACCGACGGCGCTTGCGTGCCGGTGTAGATATGCCCGCAATTGGCGCACTGCCAAACCGAAACCTCCTCCGTGACGAACAGACGCCGGGTATTCCACGCGTCCAGCATGGCGAGGTAGCGTTTTTCATGTTCCTGCTCGATGGCGGCGACCTGCTCGAACCGCTTTGCGACCTCGTCGAACCCCTCCGCCTTGGCGGTTTTCGCCGCGTTCGCGTAGAAGTCCGCCCATTCGTAGTGTTCGACGCCCGCCGCGTCGCGCAAATTGGTGGACGTGTCGGGCATACGGGTGCCGTGAATCAGGCGAAAGAAGATGTCGGCGTGCGCCCGCTCGTTGACGGCGGTCTGCTCGAACAGGTCGGCGACGGCGTTGCTCCCCTCCGCCCGCGCCGCGGCGGCGTAAAAGCCGTAGCGGGTGTACGCGGACGCCTCGGCGGCAAACGCGTCGTGCAAATTCTTTTCCGTGCGTGTTCCGGTGAAATCCATGTGCAAATCTCCTTATATATAAATATGTAGGAAATTTGCCGCGAGCGCGATTTGCGGGCGCGTTTTTGTCGAAAAACAGGCAAAATATCGCCCCGTGGGCGGGCATATGCCGCCCGCTTCGAACGCAATCGTGTTCGGGGTTGGGCACCTTGCGAGAAAACCGGCAAAGACGGCGTCAGGATTGGCGCAAGCCGAAGCGTTTTTTGACGAGTCGACATTGTCGGCACGTTCCGAAAAGGGGATAATTGCGATTCGAAACGGCGTGATGTTTTGAATGGAAAAAACGGCTTGACGTTTTGCATGAGAAAGCCACAGAGTAAAGCGGCGCGGCAACAAAGCCGCTGACACCGCCGCGAGCGCGTTTGCGGGCGCTCTTTTTTGCCGAAAAACAGTCAAAATATCGACCCGTTGGCGGACGTGTGTTGCCGCGAGCGCGATTTGCGGGCGCGTTTTTGTCGAAAAACAGTCAAAATATCGCCCCGTGGGCGGGCATATGCCGCCGCGAGCGCGTTTGCCCCCGAAAAAGTTACGCGTCCTTCTCCTCGACCTGGTCCAAAACCGCCTGCAGCGCCATATCCCACTGCCGGGCGAACGCCACGACGTCCTCGATATCCACGCCCTTCCGTTCGAGCGCCTCGTACGCGTCGTCGCCCAGTCGCTTCCGCCAATCGGCGACGTATGCCGCGCGGACCTTGAAATGATTTTCCATGCGTGTTCCCTGCCTTTCGGAACTACTGTAGCACAGAACTTCGCCCTTGTCAAGACATATTCTTCCCGTATTCGCCGGACGATAACCGTAAAAACCGAAAAAAACCGCAAAACGCGGTTGCTTTTTTCAAAAAAATATGGTATACTGAAAAAACAAATACCGACGAAAGGAAACACCCCATGCTCGACAAGGAGATTGCGGAATTGCGCCGCCGGTTCCGCTACGAAAAGAACAACATCGCCTCCCTTTGCGGCTGTTACGTCAACGACAAGAAGGAAATCGTCACCACCTTCCGGCAGTCCATGCCCATGCTCGGTCCGGAGGAATCCGAGCGCTACCTCGCGCTGTTCCGCCGAACCTTTTCCGGCTCGGTCGGCAAGCAGCTGCTCGACGTCGCCTTTCCGAACGAGCAGGTCGTGAACGGCGACGAGCACCGCCTGCTGTGCGCCTTGCGGGACAGCAAACTCAAGGACGAGCAGGCGCTGAGCGACTTTTACGCCAAAGTCATCTCGTCCTTCGAAACGGACGGCGCGTTCCTCATCCTGCTCGCGGAGGACGCCTACGACGTCCCGACTTACGGCAAGGACGGCGAAGCGCGGGAGGACGGTTCGGACACCGTGTTTTCCTACCTGCTTTGCTGTATCTGCCCGATGAAACTGAACAAACCCGCCTTGCGCTACGACGCGTTCCGGCAGTTGTTCCAGTCGCGCGAGGCGGAGCAGGTGGTTTCGTCGCCGGAAGTGGGATTCCTGTTCCCCGCCTTCGACGACCGGTGCGCCAACCTCTACGGGGCGCTCTACGCGGCGCGGAATTTGCGGGACAACCACCCGGAACTCGCCTCGGCGCTGTTCGGCGCGCCGTTGCCGATGCCCGCCGACGAGCAGAAGGATTCCTTCCGGGACCTGCTTTCGGATTCCCTCGGCGAGGAATGCAGTTACGGCGTGGTGCAGACCGTGCAGGATTCCCTGCTCGCCCGCGTGCAGGCGCAAAAGGAGACCCCGGAGGAGCCGGTCCCGCCGGTCACATGCGAGCAGCTCAAGACCACCCTCGCCTATTGCGGGGTTTCGGCGGACAAGCTCGAACGGTTCGAAAAGGACTACAACGAACGATTCGGCGAACAGACCGCCCTGCCGCCCCAGAACCTGACCGACGGCGGCGCGGCGGAACTGAAAACGGAGGACGTGCATATCCGGGTGGACGCCTCCCGAAGCGACCTCGTGCAGGTCCGCCTGCTCGACGGCAAACCGTGTGTCATCATTCGCGCGGAAGGGACGCTGACCGTCAACGGCGTGCCGGTGTCCATTCGCGCGGACGCGATTTCAAAAGAAAGCGAGAAAACCGTATGAAACACTTCGCGAAATTCCTACTGCTCCTGTTGACCGGCGCGCTCCTGTTCACCGCTTGCGGCGGTTCGCCCGGCGACACCTCGTCCGACGACGCTTCGGACGGCTCGAACCCGTCCGGCGGACTTCGCAAGACGCTCGTCAGCGTCGGCAAGCCCTACAAGGCGTCCACCGAAGCGAACGCGACCTATCCCGACGTGTACGGACAGCAATTGACCGACGGGCAGAAAGCCCCGGACATCGCCGCCGAATACCGGGACGTCCGCATGGTCGGCTACACGACGACCACGCGGTTCGACATCGACCTCGGCGACGACGGCAAGCGGCTGACCGGTTTCCGCGTCCGTTCGCTCGATTTTGACCGGGACGGCGTCCGCCTCGCGCGCGGCGCGTCCTTCTACGGCTCGACAGACGGCGAGGAATGGGTCCGCCTCGGCATCAAGACCTTTACATCGAACGGCGTGCAGACCGTCGGGTCCTGCAGCCTCGACCTCGACGAGCCGGTGGACTACCGCTACGTCCGCGTCATGGTGACCATGGGCGTCGGCGGCGGATTCTTCTTCCTCGACGAGATTGAAGTCTACGCCGACGTGCCGGAACCCGAAAAGACCGACACGGTCGCCCTCGCCTATCAGAACGAATCCGTCGACCGCACGGCGTGGCAAGCCCTCTCGACCGGCAAAACGGTCGGTTCGGAGCCGTCGGAGAACGTCGCCCTGCTCGCGCCCTGCTCGCTCGACGGGTGCGAAACCGACGAACGCGCCCCGTTCGCGGACACGACGCTGGTCGACGGGGAACCGACGGGACGGCTGTTCGGCGAATCCGTCTGGGTCGGGTTCCGCCCGAAGGAAGGCGAAACGGCGACGCTGACGCTGGACCTCGGCAAGACGCGCGACGACCTGTTCGCGTTCCGCCTGCACGCGCTCGGCGCCGGGTTGAACGTGGTCTACCCGGACGCGGTGGACGTCTACGCGTCCGAGGACGGGGAAAACTACACCCTGCTCGGTCGCATGTACGCCCCGCCCGCCGGGGACAACTACGCCTACACCCTGCTCCTGCCGGAATACATTCGCGCCCGCTATATCCGTTACGCCTTCACCGGCGAACCCGACGGCTACTGGTGGGTGGAAGAGGCGGAAGTGCTCGCGGGGACGGGCGAAACGGAGAGCGAATTCTACCCCGCTGTCTCCTTCCCGACCGTGACCGAAGAATTGCGCTGGGACAGCAGTGAACCCGACTACCGCACCAGCCAGAACCTCCTGCTCGGTCTGCCCCAGCAGATGGCGGCCTCCTTCTACGAGGACACCGCGACCGCCCACACGAAGGGGCAGTCCGGCGAGACCCCCGCCGATTCGCCGGTCCTGACCGACGGCGACGTCACCGACGACCTTTACTGCTATTCCGACGGCTGGTTCTTCCACCGCGGCGGCGGCGCGCTGAACATCTTCTACGACCTCGGCAAGCTCTCGACGGTCGAAAACCTGCGCGTCTACCTGCTTGAGCAGTCCGAATGGGGCATTTCCCGCCCGAGCCACATGACCGCCTTCCTCTCCGAGGACGCCGTGCATTGGTACCCGGTCGCGCATTACGACCGCGAAGCGAACGTGACCTACAACCCCGGCGCGACGCAAATGGAGTTTGACCTGACGCCCGCGTCCCCCGTCGCGGCGCGGTTCGTGCGGTTCCGTATCGAATCCGCCATGCTCTTCCTCAACGAGCTCGAGGCAATCGGCACGAAGGAAGTCGCGGACGGCGCGACGCGCCTTGCCGACCTCGGCGTCGACCCGGTGCTCTACTACGCGGCGGACGAAACCGAATCCTACGCGACGACAGAGAACACCCCGGTCAAGGCGAAGGACATCGCCATCGTCTACGGCGAAAAGGGGGACGAGAACACCCTCCTGCCCTTCGTCGCCTACCTCGACGAGCAGGGCAACATCGTCGATACGTTCATGGACGGCTTCCTCTACTGCCCGACCGGCGCGCTCCCGTCCGGCGTCGGCGCCCACGAAACCACCAAGAAGGTGGACTGGGACTTCCTCTTTGACAACACCTTCAACGGGGTCACCGGTCTCGACAAGCTCGACGAGGTCGTCGGGCAGGTCAAGTCCGCCCTCAACAAGCCGGATTACAAGGTTTACGTCTACTGCACCATTCTCTACCCCCACCCGGACGTCACGGACTTCGGCGACGTCGACGGGGACGGCGTGAGCGAATCCATGGCAACCCCGGAGGGGCGCGCGAAGATTTTCGACTGGTACCTGAACCGCTGTATCGACGAATTCGCGTCCCGCGGGTACGAAAACATCGAACTCAACGGGTTCTACTGGGTCAGCGAGTGCGTCATCTGGGAACGGGACGACGCGGACCTTATCAAGGAGGTCTCCGAATACGTCCACGCCGTGGATATGCCGTTCCTCTGGGTCCCGTACTACACCGCCAACCGCTACTTCCTCGGCTACGAGCTGGGGTTCGACATGGTCTGTATGCAGCCCAACTACGTCTTCCAGCTTGACCGCCCGCTCTACCGTCTGCCCGTCACGGCGGACCGCACCAAGGCGATGGGCATGTGCGTGGAAATCGAGCACACCTTCTACGCGCTCTCCGATTCGCGCTACGCCCGGCAGTATATGCAGTACCTCCACTACGGCGTGCTGACCGGCTACGACGAAGCGATTCACGTCTACTACGACGACGTCAACAACTACGCCGCGCTTGCGTACAGCGATTCCCCGCTCTGCCGTATGCAGTACGACGCGACCTACCACTTCACCAAGCAGGACCTCGACATCACCCCCGACGACCGCGAGGAACTTCGCCTTTCCGCGTCCGCCGATTCCGTCACCCGCGGGACCCTCGTCCCCGACGGCGACGGCGCGCCCGCCCTGTACACGCTCGTCGGCTCGACCGCGCACGGCAGTATCACCCTGACGCTCGACGGGCAGTTCGCCTACTTCCCGGACAAGGGCTACACCGGCGAGGACAGCTTCACCTATACCTACAACCACTACCTCGGCGAGTCGTCCCCCTGCACCGTCACATTCACGGTCGGGTAAATATTTCGGGGGAGAACCACAATCGCGTCGCCACCGCTACGCGTTGTCTCGCTCTGCGTTTCTCCCCCAAATACCCCCTTTCAGGACGTGCCGACATTGTCGGCACGTCAAAAAACGGCTCGGCTTGCGCCACTTCTGACGCCGCCTTCGCCGTTTTTCTCTTAAGGGGTTTCGGAGTCGGCTCATGTCCGCCTCCGAAACGATATTTTTATTGTATTTTTGCGTATTTTTACCTCATTTTTCTTCAAGGAGCAACGCCCATGGACCCCGTCCGCGTCACGCACCCCTTTCCGCCCGTCTACGACGAACATTCCCGCGCACTGGTCCTCGGCTCGTTCCCGTCCGTCCGCTCGCGGGAGGAAAACTTTTACTACGCCCACCCGCAAAACCGCTTTTGGAAGGTCCTTTCGCACCTGTTCGACGAGCCGCTCCCCCTGACGCGGGAAGAAAAGACCGCCTTCCTGCTCCGCAACCGCGTCGCGCTCTGGGATTCCGTCGCGTCTTGCGAATTGCGCGGGAGCGCCGACAGCAGCATCCGCGACGCACGCCCGAACGACCTGTCCCCGCTCTTCGCCGCCTGTCCGGGTTTGCGCGTCTTTACCAACGGCAAAGCGTCCGACGCGTGCTACCGGCGGTATATCCTGCCGCGCACCGGCGTTCCCGCCGTCTGCCTGCCCTCGACCAGCCCGGCGAACGCCGCGTGGACCCTCCCGCGCCTGTGCGATGCGTGGAAAATCCTTCCCGAATCGGTTCGCTTTTCGTGAAAACGCCGTTTTTTGCGGTTTTCTCTTGCAATCCGCCCGGAACTGTGCTATACTGACCCTACCTACAGAGTAGGCGTTCGCGCGTACAGTGCCGGAAGGACGGGGAGTTGTCTTTCGGACGAAGGGGTTGCCGCCCCGCGGTGCGTTCGCCGCATCCCGCTGAAAAAATCCACGGGGCAATGTGTTTTTTGTCTCTTTTCTTGCAGGAGTTCTGTACGGAAAGGAGGCATTTTTGTATGCAAAAAACCGTCGAACCGCAAACCTTCCCGCACCCGTTCTCCCGCGCCTATTGGCGGCAGGCGGCGACCGAAATGACGCGGCTCCGTTCCCTCGTCACGGCGGCGCTGCTTTGCGCGCTCGCCATCGCGCTCGAGCGTATCTACATTCCCGTGCTGTCCAACAACCTACGGGTCATGTTCTCGTTCCCGGTCGTCGCGCTCTGCTCGATGATAACCGGACCGGTCATGGCGATTCCTTGCGCCCTGCTCGTCGACCTCGTGGGGATTGCGCTCTCGCCGGACCCGTTTTTTCCCGGTTACACCCTGACCGCCGTCCTCACCGCGCTCGTCTACGCCCTCTTTCTCTACCGCGCCAAGCCCAGCTTCACGCGCGTCCTGCTCGCGAAGGGGATCATCAACGTCTTTTGCAACGTCCTGCTCGGTTCGGTTTGGAACGTTTTGCTCCGCTACGGCGGCAACTTCGGAATGTTCGGCTACCTCGCCACGCTTTCCGGCGCGAAGAACCTGCTCCTCCTCCCGCTGGAGGTGTTCGTCATTTGCGCGCTCCTACGCGCCCTTCGCCACCCCTTGCACCAGATGGGCGCCCTGCCGGACGGCGCCGCGCTGTCCTACACCAAAACGCAATTTGCCGTCCTCGCCGCCGTTTGCGTCCTTTCCGTTGCCTTGATTGTCCCGTTCGTGTACTGGTACGACGAAATCACGTCGTTTTTGAAGGGGTTGTTTTGAGGGGTACGCGGGTACGGAGGGGTACGAGGGTACGGAGGGGTACGAGGGGTACGGTGGGGGAACTCGTCCCCCCCACACCCCCCGTAGCGCGAATTTCCCGGCTACGCCGGTAAATTCGAGGGGTTTTTAGATAAAATTCCGCCTCCCTGCCTCGGGTTTGCGTGCGGTGCTTGCTCGCCCGGGTTTTTTACCGCCCCGCCTCGGGGTTTTCGTTCGGTGCTCTCTCGATTTTGCCTTCGCGACCCGGTGTTCACCGGCTCCGGCGGCTTGCCTGCAAGCCGCCCTCGCTCGCACCCAAATTGCGTAAAAGATTCCGACGGACTGCTGTCCGCCGGAATTTTTGTTTGTTTCAAGCTAATAACGAAAATTGGGGGCGCCAGCTCGAATTTCCACGGTTTTCGCCCAGCGCAACGCGCAGGGCGAAAATGCGGCTCGCGGTTGAGCCGCAAGGGGAAACTTCGGCGTTCGCAAAAGTCCGTGACTTTTGCGAATTGCGATAGCAACCTACAGACCTTGGGGGTGACGGCTTTTTTGTGGGAAGGCGCAAATTCCAGCCGACGCGTTCAAAAATTTTATCCCCCGAAGTCAACGACAGTTGACTTCGCGCTACGGGGGTGTGGGGGTAGTTACTACCCCCACCGTACTCTTCGTACCCCTACGAAACGCTTTCCGCGATTTCGCGGGCGACGAACACGCCGCTGGCGGACGCGTGGGACAGGGAATGGGTGATACCGCTGCCGTCGCCGATGACGAACAGCCCGGGGTGGCAGGTTTCGAGTCGGTCGGACAGTTCGACCTCCATGTTGTAGAACTTGACCTCGACGCCGTAGAGCAGGGTATCGTCGTTGGCGGTCCCCGGCGCGATGCGGTCGAGCGCGGAAATCATCTCGATGACGCCGTCGAGAATCCGCTTGGGCAAAACGAGACTGAGGTCGCCGGGCGTGGCGGACAGGGTCGGAACGACCAACCCCTCCTCGATGCGCTGCACGGTGCTCCGCCTGCCGCGCGTGAGGTCGCCGAACCGCTGGACCATGACCCCGCCGCCGAGCATGTTCGACAGCCGCGCGATGCTTTCGCCGTAGCCGTTGCTGTCCTTGAAGGGCTCGGAGAAGTGCTTGGACACCAGGAGTGCGAAGTTGGTGTTCTGGGTCTGCAGCGCCGGGTCCTCGTAGCTGTGCCCGTTGACCGTGACGATGCCGTTCGTGTTCTCCTCGACGACGATTCCGTGCGGATTCATGCAGAACGTGCGGACGTTGTCCTCGAATTTTTCGGTCCGGTAGACGATTTTGCTCTCGTACAGCTCGTCCGTCAGGTGCTCGAACACGACGGCGGGCAACTCCACGCGGACGCCGAGGTCCACCCGGTTGGACTTCGTCCCGATGCCCAATTCCGCGCAAACCGTTTCCATCCACTTGCTCCCGCTCCGCCCGACCGACGCTACGCACTTCGCGCACGCGAACGACTCGCCGTCACATTCCGCCACGAATCCATCGCCGTCAAGACGAATATGCCGCACCGGCGTGTCGAAATAGAAGTCCGCCCAATCCTTGAGCCGGTCGTAGAGATTGCGCAAAACGACCGCGTTGACGTCCGTGCCGAGGTGCCGGACGGACGCCTCCAGCAGTTTGAGCCGGTTTTGCAGGCAGAGCTTTTGGAACCGGCTCCCGGCGGTCGAATAGAGCTTGCAGCCCGCCCCGCCGTTTTCGAGGTTGACGCTGTCGACGTAGCGCATGAGTTCGAGAGCGGTGCGCTTGCCGATGCGCTCGTGGAGCGTGCCGCCGAAGTCGTTGGTGATGTTGTACTTGCCGTCCGAGAACGCGCCCGCCCCGCCGAAGCCGCTCATGATTGAGCAACGCGGGCAGTTGACGCAAGAGAGGACGGTTTTCCCGTCGATTGGGCATTTGCGCCGCTCGAGCGGGTGCCCGGCTTCCAGCACGGCGACCTTCAGTTGCGGGGCGCGCTCCTGCAGTTCGTAGGCGGCGTAAATCCCGCCCGGACCGGCGCCGACGATAACCACATCATAGGTTTTCATGGGGGATAGACTCCCTTTCAATGCTATTTTTGTTGCGAGATTCGAAGCGTGTCGGACGCGATGACCAGCTCCTCGTTCGTCGGGATGACGAACACCTGCACGCGGCTGTCGTCGGCGCTGATACGGGTCGCGGAACGGTCGGCGTTGCGGACCGGGTCGATACGGATGCCGAGGAACTCCATGTCCGCCATGGATTCGCGGCGGATATCCGGGTTGTTTTCGCCGATACCCGCCGTGAACACGACGGCGTCCAGCCCGTTCATCGCGGCGGCGTAAGCGCCGACGTACTTCTTGATTTGGTAGGCAAGAATGTCCAGCGAGAGCCGCGCGCGCTCGTCGCCCGCCTCCGCCGCCGCGCCGACGTCGCGCAAGTCGGACGAAACGCCGGACACGCCGAGGAACCCGCACTTCTTGTTCATCCAATCGCCCATTTCGGACACGGGGATATGCTCCTTTTCCATCAGGAACGGCACGATTGCCGGGTCGATACCGCCGCAACGCGACCCCATGATGACCCCGTCGAGCGGCGTGAAGCCCATCGACGTGTCCACGCACTTGCCCGCGTTGACCGCCGAGATGGACGAGCCGTTGCCGAGGTGGCAGGTGACGATTTTCGCGTTCGGGTTGCCGAGCAGTTCGAGCGCCTTGCCGGAAACGTAGCGGTGCGAGGTGCCGTGGAACCCGTAGCGGCGAATCGCGTATTTTTCACAAATCTCGTAGGGAAGTGGGTAGAAATACGCTTTCTTCGGCATCGTCTGGTGGAACGCCGTGTCCATGACCAGCACTTGCGGAACGTCCGGCATGACCTGCATACAGCCCTCGATGCCCTGCAAATGCGCCTTCGTGTGGAGCGGGGCGAGGTCGACGCACTTGCGAAGGTCGGACAGGACCTTCCCGTCGGGACCGTCGATTCGCACCGAGTCAATCAGCCACGGACCGCCGTGAACGATACGGTGCCCGACGGCGGAGATTTCGGACATCTCCCTGATACAGCCGTAGACCGGGTCGGTCAGGTACTTGACGAGCAGGCTGACCGCGTCCGCGTGGGTGGGCATGGGGGCGGCGATTTTCTTGATTTCGACGCCCTTCGAGGGGACTTGATGGGAGAACAGACCGTCCGTGCCGATTCGCTCGCAAAGCCCTTTCGCGAGCATTTCCGAGCGGTCCATATCGAACAGCTGATACTTCAGCGAGGAACTCCCCGCGTTGACGACGAGAACAAACATAACCAAACATCTCCTTGACATTTTTTCCTACATCTATTATAATACGTTTGAAAGAAAAATGCAAGGGGTTTTTCGGGAAATGACGAAAGCGTGCGCGGTGATTTGCGAGTACAACCCGTTCCATTTCGGGCACAAGCGGCAGTTGGAGCGCTTGCGGGAGCGGTACGGGACCGTCGTGTGCCTGCTCGGCGGGGATTTGACCCAGCGGGGGGAGGTCGCCGTGGCGGACGTGTACGCGCGGGCGCGGGCGGCGGTCGCGTGCGGGGCGGATTTGGTTTTGGAACTGCCCGCGCCGTGGTGCTGTGCGTCGGCGAGGGATTTCGCGTCCGGCGGGGTGTCGCTCGCGAAGGGGGTCGGCGTGGATGTGTTGGCGTTTTCGGCGGAGAGCGACGCGGACGGATTGCGTGCGGCGGCGCGGGCGCGGGAATGTGCGGAAGCGCGGGCGCAAGCGATGATTCGCGCGGACGGAACGCTGTCCTACCCGGCGGCGCTGGAACAAGCGCTCGGACGGGCGACGCGGCAAAAGCCGAACGATATCCTCGCCATCGAATACTTGCGTGCGGCGGCGCGGGTCGGTCTGCCGTGCGACGTGCTGAAACGCGAACCGGGCTACGCAAGTTCGACGGATTTGCGGAAACGGGGCGTCCCGTCCGGGTCTATCCCGGCGGAGGCGGAGGCGGCGTTACGGCAGGACCCGTCCTTCCCGCGCGCGACGGCGGACGCGGGCAAATTGGCGCTCGCCGCCCTTCGGAACCGCCCGGAACCGGGAAAGTACGGGGTTCCGGACGAACTGTTCGCCCGGCTGGTCGCGTGCGCGGCGGTCGAGAACGACTTCGACGGGCTGGTGAAACGCTGCACGAATAAGGTGTACACCGCGTCCCGCGTGCGGCGCGCGGCGTGGGCGGTGCTGTTCGGGTTCGCGCCGAACGCGCCCGGAAGGGATGTGCCGTTCGGACTTTTGCTCGCGGCGAACGCCGAGGGGCGCGCATTCTTGCGCCGGACCGCGAAGAAGCGGACGGTCCCGGTCGTTTCGCGCCCGGCGGCGCTACGGCGCGCGGAGGCATTTCGGACGGACGCGCGTGTGCGCGATGTGTTGCGGCTGTGCTACGGCGGCGCCGCGTCGTATGCCCGCCGCCCGTTCCTCCCCGGTGTGTGAACGTGGTTAGCGAGGGAAACTTAAAGGTTTCGCGGGGCGTGATAAAGGGGTTTTCGCGGAGTATAAAAGGGAAGTGGTTTGCGATAAGCATGTATGCAGAAAGCCTGCCCTGGTTTTCCGGATTTGGGGAAATTATATTTGCGTAACGCATGTAGATTTATAATCCGCCCTTTCCGGATTGTGTGATTTTTTGTGATTGTTCTGCATTGCACAATTTTAATAGCCAGTCAACTCACGCGAATTCCTTTGCGCGGCGCGCTCCGCGCCGCCCCACCTTGAGAAAGCCATTCTTGTTCGAGTAGTAAAGTTTTTCTGATGCAGTAAAGATTTGCGGGGCGTGATAAAGGGGTTTTCGCGGAGCATAAAGATTCTTGCGGGGCGTGTAGGGGTGCTTGTGACGAACCGATGTGCGGAACGATTGCCCCGTTTTGTCAGCTTTGTGGAAATTATCCCTGTGTAGCGTATAGCTATCTATTCTTACTCAAACTTTAAGGAGCTTTGCGGTGAGTGAGTATACGAGTATACAAAGTAATTCCCGCAATCACATTGCTTTTCCCATATCTTTGATATCGCTATCTGTGGAACCATTTTTTCTTTTATAAATCAACTCCCGCGAATCCTTTTGCGCGGCGCGTCCACGCGCCGCCCTGTCTTGCACGGCTCAATCCCGCCCGGACTGTAAGGTAATTTGCGGCGTACCGTAAAGGTTTTGTGGTGCGTGCAAAGGGGTTTTCGCATGGGGCGAAAAGGTTTACAGCGCGTGTAAAACGGTTTGCGTCGAGAGAATGCGTGGAACAATCGCTTCTATTGGTCGGCTCTGTGGGATTTTTCTCTGTGTGGGGTATATAGCTGTCCCTTCTAAATTGAGCGATTTTATAAGTACTTTGAACTGCAAAAATTTCTTATTCAATCAACTCTCGCGAATCCCTTCCGCGCGGCGCACCCTCGCGCCGCCCCGCCTAGCGCCGCTCCGGACCACACTTCCGCCCCTGCCGGGAGTGGAAAGGGCGGGGAAATATGTATGCTCGTAGTCTATGCCTGTCTGAAATGATTTTTTCAATGTTTCCTTAAAGAAAACTAATTTTATCGTTCGCTGTTCTTCTTCAATCAACTTCCGCGAATCCCTTCCGCGCGGCGCGCCCTCGCGCCGCCCTGTTTTGCGCCGCCTGGGCTGCCAGACTGCAAATAGGACCGCGGGGATTGCAAAGGGTCTTGTGGGAATTGGGTGTGTGGAATAATTTTTGCTTGCGCCATTTTTTGTATTTGCCAAATTTGTCAACTCCTGCGAATCCCTTCCGCGCGGCGCGCCTTCGCGCCGCCCCGGACTGGGGGAACGGTGTTCCGCTTTTGCGTCCCCGTCACTCCGGGTCACACCGTCCGTCCCCGCAATATTTCCACAAAGAAAAATTACCGGCACCGGAATTATTTCGTGTTCTTTTTAATCAACTTTCGCGCAACTTCCGCGAATCCTTTTACGCGGCGCGCTCCGCGCTGCCCTACCCCGCGCCGTCATATCCCGCGTTGCTTTACCCCGCATCGCCCTTCCTCGCATCGTCTTACATTGCGCCGTTCAATCCGGCACAGACGTGCAACGGACCGTAAAGCTTTTGCTGGGCTGTAAAGGTGCCTACGATGAGTGGAGGTGGGGACGATTGCCCCGGTTCGCCGACGCTGTGGAAATTATCGTGTGTAGATTATATACCCGTCCTTTTCGGATTGCGCAATTTTTATGATTGTTCGGCATTGTATGATTTAGCCATTCAAATCAACTCACGCGAATCCCTTCCACGCGGCGCGCTCCGCGCCGACTTGTCTTGCGCGCGGCGTGGGCGGTGCTGTTCGGATTCGTGCCGGACGCGCCGGGAAGGGACGTGCCGTTCGGGCTTTTGCTCGCGGCGAACGCCGAGGGGCGCGCATTCATGCGCCGGACCGCGAAGAAGCGGACGGTCCCGGTCGTTTCGCGTCCGGCGGCGCTACGGCGCGCGGAGGCATTTCGGACGGACGCGCGTGTGCGCGACGTGTTGCGGCTGTGCTACGGCGGCGCCGCGTCGTATGCCCGCCGCCCGTTCCTCCCCGGGGTGTGAACAACGGGGTTCGCGGGGGAAACGTGAAGGTTTCGCGGGACTATAAATTTTTGCGGGGCGTAGTAAAGGGGTTTTCGTGGAGCATAAAAGGGAAGTGGTTTGCGATAAGCACGTATGCAGAAAGCCTGCCCCGGTTTTTCGGGTTTGTGAAAATTATCTTTGCGTAACGTATATAGTTTATATAGCCTATATATCCGCCCTTTCCGGATTATGTGATTTCTTGTGATTGTTCTGCATTGCACAATTTTAATAGCCAGTCAACTTCCGCGAATCCCTTCCACGCGGCGCACCCTTGCGCCGCCTTGTCTTGCGCGCGGCGTGGGCGGTGCTGTTCGGGTTTGCGCCGGACGCGCCGGGAAGGGACGTGCCGTTCGGGCTTTTGCTCGCGGCGAACGCCGAGGGGCGCGCATTCTTGCGTCGGACCGCGAAGAAGCGGACGGTCCCGGTCGTGTCGCGTCCGGCGGCGTTGCGGCGCTCGGAGGCATTTCGGACGGACGCGCGTGTGCGCGAGGTATTGCGTCTGTGCTACGGCGGCGCCGCGTCGTATGCCCGCCGCCCGTTCCTCCCTGGTGTGTGAACAACGTGGTTCGCGAGGGAAACTTAAAGGTTTCGCGGGGCGTGATATAGGGGTTTTCGCGGAGCATAAAGATTCTTGCGGGGTGTGTAACGGTGCTCGTGACGAGCGGATGCGCGGAATAATTGCCCCGATTTGCCGGCTTGTGGGAATTATCGCAAATACGTTCCTCTTGCGACGGACGCAACCTTTCACACGGCAAAACGCAAAATTCCCGCGCACCGCATGCCGCTCACACGCATCGGCGACCCGACGGCACGATTTTTTCGCGAAACGACCGCGCAAATTGCGAAACCCCCTTTCTTTTTCCCGCAAAATGTGCTATACTGCACGCGTACCCGAACCGAAAGGAGCCACGCCATGCGAAACGACCGCCTGCTCCCCCTGCTCGAACGGCTCGCCGAGACCGCCCTGCCTATGCATATGCCCGGCGGCAAGCGCCGCTTCCCGTCCGTACTGCCCTACCGCCTCGACGCGACCGAACTGCCCGCCCTCGACGACTTTCACGCCCCGACCGGCGTTTTGCGAACGCTCGAACGGCGCGCGTCCGCCCTCTGGAGATGTGAACAGACGTTCGTTCTGGTGAACGGCGGGACCGGCGCGCTGCTTTCCGCCGTGCGGGCAACCGGGCGCGGAACATTGCTCATCGCCCGCAACTGCCACCGCTCGGTCTACAATGCGGCGGAGCTCTGCCGCCTGCCGCTCGCCTTTCTCGTCCCCGAACCGGACGGCACGATTCTGCCCGAAACGGTCGAGAAAGCGTTCCAAAACGGACAGAATATCGAACTTGCGGTCATCACTTCGCCGACCTATGAGGGCGTGGTCAGCGACGTTTCCGCCATCGCCGCGATTTGCCACCGACACGGCGCGCGCCTGCTGGTGGACGAGGCGCACGGCTCGCACCTCGCATTCCTGCCCGGTTGGGAGGGAAGAACAGCCGTTCGGTGCGGCGCGGATTTCGTCGTACACAGCCTGCACAAGACCCTGCCCGCCCTGACCCAGACGGCGCTGTTGCACGCGCCGGCGGACTGGACGGAGCGGCTCCGTTTCGCGTGCAGCGTCTTTGAAACGTCCAGCCCGTCCTACGTCCTGCTCGCGTCGGTCGACGAGTGCCTCGCCTTTCTGGAGCGCGGGGACGCGGCGGCGGTTTGGCGCGCCTATGCGGACGCGTTGGACGAGACAAGAGAACGGATGTTCGATGACTTGCGGCATTTCCGCCTGTATGACGCCGAAAACGCCGAGCCGGGGAAGCTGTTGCTCCTGACCGGCGGGACGTCCGGCGCGGAGACCGCGAAAGCGTTGCGGGAGCGGTTCGCCATCGACGTGGAGTACGCCTACCCGGACCGCCTGCTCGCGATGACCTCGGTCTGTGACGACCGCGAAACGCTCGGGCGGTTCGCCGACGCGGTTCTGACGCTGGACGGCGAAGCGACGGGGGAGGGGGCGCCGGAACACCCGCCGCTGTTCGGGCAGAACACGCAAAAATCCTTGCCCCAAGCCGTTTTCCAGCCGTTTGAACTGTATGGCGCGCCGTCCCGAACCGTTCCGCTCGCCGCGTCCGCGGGGGAAATCTCGCTCGAATACGTTTGGGCGTATCCGCCGGGCATTCCGGTGCTTTTGCCGGGCGAACGCGTCCCGGAGGGGCTGCCCGAACGGCTGCACACGCTTGCCGCGTCCGGCGTTTCGGTGCGTTCGTCGTTCGGCGCGTTCCCGACGCTGTCCGTCCTCGCTTGAAAATCCGTTTGGCAAGTGAGAACGCATGTTCGTCATGAATGCAGTATAGCACGAACGAACGTTCTTTGTCAATTGGCAAAACATAGAATTTTCGCTTTTTGAAATTTCAAAATTTGTGCAAATTGTAAAAATCTGCACGCTGCTCTTTACGCTTGCCTACCGCAACAGGACGAAACGAATTTTTCGGCTCAAAAAAGGCTCGAAAAATTCATGGCAATTTCGACCCCCGTCGAACCCCTCGCGCGCGTCTGCCCGCGCGGGCGCCCCACCACAAAGAAATTCTTTTGGTATATGGAAGTAGTAGTCGTAGTAGTAGGCGGGCGGATTTTGTGGAAAAGTGGGAAAAACCGTTGGTACAGCTGGATTTTCAGTGTGGATAACCGTGTGGACAACGTGTGGATAACATGTGGAAAAGTGCCAAGTTATCCACATTTTGTCCACATTGCGATGTGGATAACTTTTCTCAAAGTGTGGTACAAGAACGCGTGTTCGGCACCCTTTTTACGGGTCGAAAACGAGCGTTTTTTGTCCGGCATTGCAGCACATTTGTTCGACGAGAATCGACAAAATAATGTGCGAGAACGCCTGTTTTATGCGTGCTGGGCGGACTTCCGAAAAAACCGTCCGAAAACCGGAAAACCCCTTGCAAAACCGGCGCGAATCGTGTATACTGTAATAAATCGACCACGGAGGTGGATTTCATGACGGAACAAACCAAGGGGGAGCGCCCGCCCAAAACCGGCGCGCGGGTCCCGGACGGACTGCCCGAACGACTGCTGTCCCTCCGCTGTGCCGGGACCGACGCGGCAGCGGGCGGCTTCGGGGTCAAGTTGCGGACACAGCGGGCGACCGAACTGTTCCGCATGGCGATGTACCCGAACCTGTTTTCGACCGAGCCGATTCCGGCGGACGGCTTGCCCGCTTTCGTCGCGGAAAAACTCGAACAGGGCGCCGAACTGCTTTGCGAACTGACCAAAACCGCCTTCCGTTGTGCGGACGGGACGGTCTGCCCGGAGACACAGGCGGTCCGCGCGGTCGAGCAGTTCGTCGGCGCGCTGCCGGAGGTCATGCGGGTGCTGCAAACCGACATCGACGCGGCATATCTCGGCGACCCGGCGGCGAAAAGCCCGCTGGAAATCCTGCTCGCCTACCCGTCGTTCGAGGCGGTCAGCATTCATCGGCTCGCGCACGCGCTGCTTTGCGCCGGCGTGCCGCTCCTGCCGCGCATCATGAGCGAGTACGCCCACCAGAAAACCGGCATCGATATCCACCCGGGCGCGAAAATCGGCGAACGGTTCTTCATCGACCACGGCACCGGCGTCGTCATTGGCGAGACATGCGTCATCGGGCAGGACGTCAAGCTCTATCAAGGGGTCACGCTCGGCGCGCGTAGTTTCGAACTCGACGACGACGGGCACCCGGTCAAGGGCATCAAGCGCCACCCGGACATCGAGGACCGGGTTGTGATTTACGCCGGCGCGACCATCCTCGGCGGGGACACGGTCATCGGTCACGACAGCATCATCGGCGGCAACGTGTGGCTGACGCGTTCCGTCCCGCCGCATTCGAAGGTGTATAATACGCTTTCGTCAAGAATGTGAACGAAAAGCGCATATGCAACGCGTGTTTATAAATATTTGTAAAGAAACGTTCACCGCAAACTGCCTGCCGAAAGGGGTTGACAAACCGGAAAGGACATGCCTTTCCGCCTCCGGCGGCGCGGCGCGGACGGCAACCGCAAAAACGAGGGGACGGTCGGCATGACAAGGCTCGCGATGATGCTTTCCCGCATTTTGGACGCAAGCGACACGGTGCATTTGATTTTTTCGCCCCTGCACAAGCTCTTGCGGATGGGCGCGGTGTTTTTCCTGCTGTATTTCGCGCTGTTCGCGCTCTCGTTCACCCATTTCGTCATGGTCACGTTCCCCGCCCTCCTTTTTGAAGCGTATTTTTACTACATCTATTGTAAGCTGTGGAAAACCTACCGCTATTCCACCGTGTACCTGGTGCTCAATCCGCTCCTGGCATTCTGTTCGGCAATCGGTCTGCTCGCGCTGCTGGATTAACATTTTACGGGAGGTGCAATGATGAACGAAAGTTTGATTTGGTTCGACGGTCAGCCGGAAGCGTCGTTCAAGGATTTCGATTTCATAGACGAATTGGACCTGTCCTCGTTCCTCAACGTGAATCGCGACAGGCGGGTCGGAGAGCCGAAGCGCGAATTGCGGGGGTACTTCTCCGTCCGGGCGGACACGCTGTCCATGCGGCAGGAGCTGTTCGCGGAACTCTTGCAAAAACCGACGCTCTACGCCGAGCTGAACGAGAGTTTTTCCATCCTGCGCGAATTCTTCGAGATTCAAACGGCGAAGGACGGCGCCCCGTCGAACGAAAAACTGCTGTACGACATCAAACGGTTGGAATCCTACGTTTCGTATGTGCGGAAAATGCGGGCGATTTTTTCCGACCATCCGGTGGAAAGCGCCTCCCTGAAACGGCTGGAAGCAACGGTATCGACGTTGTACGACGTGCGGGAGTACGAGCAGCTGTGCGAGATTGTTCGGGAACGGATTTCCACCATCACGCATATCAAAAGCGTCACCGTCGGGGTCAATCTGGACGCACAGTTGCGCCCGATTGAAGCCGGGCTGGTCTCCGTGAACGACGAATGTTACGTATCGGGGGACCTGCTGAATCGGATTTTTCGGATGCAGTTCGACGACAACCGAACGTACAACTGCCTTGCGCCGTTGGTCCCGATTGACCGTAGGCTGAGCAACGAGGAGTTGGGTGCGGTCCGCATGTCCGTCAATTCCGCAATCAACAAGATTTTTTCCGCTTCCCTGAAGCATTGTTCGTCGGCGGTCAAGCGATTCTCTGTGGAACGGTTGAAACCGCTGCTGCCGCTGCTCGAGGAATGGCGGTTCATCGTTTCGTGCGTGACGCCGCTCGCGGAGCTGAAAAAGAGCGGATTTCCCCTGTGCAAAGCCGCCTTCGGGGAGAGCGACAGCGTGACCGGGCTGTATCACCCGATTCTTGCGCTGTCGGCGGCGAGCACGTCCGCAATCGTGCAAAACGACCTGTCCTTCGACGAAACGGCGGGAATCTATATCCTGACCGGACCGAACCAGGGGGGCAAATCCATCTACACCAAATCCGTCGGCGTCCTCTATGCGATGCTGCATTTGGGGCTTTTGCTGCCCGCCGAAAAGGCGGTTTGCCGGATGGCGGACGCGATTCTGGTGCATTTCATCGACGCCAAAAAACCTCGTATCAGGACGGCAGACTGTCCGAAGAGTGCAAAAAAATCGACAAAATCAACCAAATCATCACGCAAAGAAGCCTGTTCCTGTTCGACGAAGCGCTATCCAGCACGAACGCGACGGAAGCCACGACCATTTCCGCCGAAATCCTTGCGGCGTATGCCGAAATCGGCGCGCGGGGCATCTGGACGACGCATTTCCACGAGCTTTGCCGCCTGGAGCGCACGTCGAGTCCCGCAAAATCGAAACTCTGCAATATTTGCGCGCTGATGGACGAAGCGTCCCATAAGCGGGTTTTCCGGATTGCGCGAGGGGACTACGGGCAAAGCTACGCGATTGACGTCGCAAGGCAGTACCATTTGACGAGAACCGAAATTTTGCGGACCGCGTGCAAGGAAACGGTCGCTCCGCAACCCTCGGTTGAAGAGGGATGACAAACCGGGAAAAGCGTGCTATACTGAAGAAAAGTCGGAGGAGACACTCATCACAAAAAACGTAACTTTTTACACCGGATTTCAACAATGGCATAAGGGGGTCGGAACCCATCGAAAAAACCATTTCCGTCGTTGACGAAACCGGCAAGGCATATGAAGCGACCTACCCGAAACGGGCGAAAGGTCTTGTGAAAAAAGGCAGGGCGCGCTTCGTAGACGAACAGACCATCTGCCTTGCGTGTCCGCCGCAAAAAACGGAGGAACGAAAAATGTCAGATAAAAAAACCGCGCCCGGTGCGGCGCAAGAGCCGCTCGAAACCCCGGTGCAGGAACCGCTCGAAACCCCGGCGCCGAACGCCGGAAACGCGACCGTCGCGTACGTTTTGCAGCAGTTGGAAGCCATTCGGCAGGACAACGCGCATATTCACGAGGCGCTCGAATGTCTCGAATGTCTCGCCGCGATGTACAACGGGGAAAACGCCGGCAACGATTTGGACCAGGCGAAAGTCGCCGCCATTGCCGACGTGGTGAAGTGCCGCGAAACGACCAACCAGAAGTTGCTTGACTTCTATATGCGGCTTTACGAGGATTGCAAGCCGGCGACCCGCGCGCTGGACATAGACGGCGCGTATGATTTAGTGACCCTAATCAACAGCAATACGACTGCCGGTTTCGGAGACTCTGATGCGAATGCAATCCTGCTTGACGCGCTGAAGAAACGGCTCTGAAAACAACGGAATCGCGAGGAGAGCGCAACGCTTTCCGTCGCGCAAAAGGGACCTTCGGCTCCGAAAGGAGACCGTGGGTCTCTTTTTTGTCGAAAGAGGTTCACGGCGGATTCGCCCCGCCCTTCCGTTCAAGGAACTTTTTGAAAAAAGTTCCTTGAAAATCCTCAAAAACTTTTCATTTTGGTGCGCAAAGCGAAGCAATCTGCTTGTTCGGACCGCGTCGGCGGAACATAAAAGCGGGTCTTTGATATGTTTCGGAGACTGTAGGGCTTTTTTGTCGGGGGAATTTGCTTTGCCGCACGGCGAACCGGCATTGTCGAGGGGTTTTATGCTTGCGGCGCGACGTGTACGCATTGCCTGTGCGTTTCACGTTTGAATCGCGACGGGGTTCCGTATTTTCCTGTGCGTTTCGTGCTCGCGTCGCAACGGGGTACGCGATTTTGCCGCGAACCGAAAAACTTGACAAGTTGCGCGAAACCGTGTATACTGAATCTGTATGAATCAAACCGAAAGCAAGGGGGGAACCGCAAGTGGAAAGCGAAACGAAAGGGCAGCCGCGCACGCCGAACGACCGCACCGCGCCGCGCACCCCGAACGACCGCACCGCGCCGCCCGCGCCGAATGACCACACCGCGCCGCGCACCCCGAACGACCGCACCGTGCCGCCCGCGCCGAACGACCACACC
>CANQTR010000003.1 GCA_947626805.1 uncultured Clostridia bacterium | reverse complement strand
GGCAGCGTGACCGGCTCGCCGACGACCGTATTCACGTCCGCGACCGATTGCGCGTTGCGAATGACTTCCTCGATGATTTGTTTCATGGGAGTTTCCATAGCTGTTCTACCCTTTCTTTTCTTCGGATTCCTTCTGTTTCCTGCCGGAATAGGCGCGCAAGAGCGAGAGGGCGTGCAGGACCTTTCGCAAGGCGCGCAAACCGACGACGCCGAGCCGCCAAACGCGCACGGACAGGGCAAGTTCCGCGTCGATTTCCGGCTTGTCCGCCAAAAAATCGCATTCCACGGACACGTTCACGTTTTCCCGTTTCACCCGTTTCGCCTGCAGCGCCAGTTCGCCGGCTTCGTAGACGAGCGGGCAGACGGCGCCGTACGCGAGCGCGGTTTTCGCCGCGTCGTCCGACGCAAGCAGCACGCGCAAGCGGAAGCAGTCGACGCACAGGTGCCGTTTGAAATCGCGCAACAGCCCGCCGAGCAGGTCGAGAAAGGCGGTCAGCAGGTCCGTCAGGGTGGGTTCCGCCGCCGGACGGGCGGGCTTTTTGCGCTTTTTGGGCTTTTTTTTCTTCTTTTTGCGGGGTTTTTCGCTCTCGGACGGGGCGGGGGATTCCGCGCGCTCCCGCTTTTCGCCGCCGACCAGCGTCAGGCGAAACGGTCCGACGCCGACGACCACCAGCGGCGTTTGACAGTAGCCGGCGCGAACGGACAGGTTCAGCGCGCCGACCAGCAGGAGGAGCAACAGCAGGAACCCCACAACGCCGAGCAGGATATACAGGGCTATCATGCCGGATTTTTCGGGTCGGACGACGTGCCGGAGTCGCCGGATGGGTCGCCGGTTGCGTCGGTCGGTTCCATGGGAACGTCGGTAGAAACCGCGTTTGCGTCGGGCGGTATAGCGGACGCGTCGACGGGTATGTCGGTTGGTTCATCGGGGACGTCAGTAGAAACCGCGTTTGCGTCGGGCGGCACAGCGGACGCGTCGACGGGAGCGGAGGCTGGTTCCATGGGTACGTCTGTCGAAACCGAAAGATCCGCCGTCGGCAGGTCCTGCAGGGAATCCAGTCCGAAACAGCGAAGGAACGCGTCCGTCGTGCCGAACAGGGTCGGTCGACCGGGGGCTTCCAGCACGCCGCGCTCCGCGAGCAACCCCTTGTCGCACAGGGACGCGACGATGGACGAACTGTCCACCCCGCGGACCATTTCGATGAACGAACGGGTCACCGGCTGGTGGTAAGCGGCAATCGCGAGCACCTCCAGCGACGCTTTGGACAGCGGCGGCGATTTGCGGAGTTCCAGCGCCTTCTTGACGGTTTCCGCCACGAACGGCTTGGTGCAGAGCTGGTACGCGGTCTCCACGCGAATCAACTGAATCCCCCGCTCGCCGGTCTCCAGCGATTCCCGCAAGCGGTCCGCCGCCGCCGTCAGTTCCTCGGCGGAGAGCGAAAGCAGTTCCCGCAACCGTTCCCCCTCCACCGGTCCGCCGCACGCGAACAGCACCGCCTCAAGGGACGCTATGATTTCCGTGGGGATTTGTATGGCGTTCGCCATGCGATTTTCGCCGCCTTTCGGGTTGATTTTTGGGGATTACACCCCGATTTCTTCGGTTTCTTGTATCGGGGAGAGCCAAAGCAGACCGCCCTCGTCGCGGGTCAAATCCACCTGCCCGAACCGGACCGCCTCCAGCACGGACAGGAAAATCGCGACGATTTCCCCGCGCGAATGCACGTCCGAAAACAGGCTGTCGAAGTTGACGCGGGGGAACCGGGCAAGCGTGTCGTGCAGCCAGTCCAGTTTCTCCTCGACCGTGTAGTAGCGCTCCTCGCGCAATTCGCGGAAGAGCGGGACGTCGTCCTGCCGCAAGGGTTCCGCCTGCACGCGCGCGGCGATTCGTTCGAACGCCTCGGTCAGCAGGGAAACCGCGTGGGCGCGGTGGTAGGTCGGGTCGGTCAGTTCGTCGGCGGGCTTGGGGAAGCGGTCGTAGAACTGCTCGGAGCGGACCTGCAGGAATTCCGCGAGCCGGCGGGCGCGCCGGTGTTCGAGCAGGGCGTCGACGAGGGGCTTGCGGGGGTCCTCCTCGCCCTCCTTTTGCGGCAGGAGCATACGGCTCTTGATGAGCATCAGTTCCGCCGCCATGACCAGGAATTCCCCGGCGATTTCCATGTCGAGTTTCTGCATGGCGTCGAGATAGGCGGTGTACTGCTCGGCGATTTGGGCAATCGGGATGTCGAAAATATCCAGTTTGTGCTTGGTAATCAACGCGAGCAGCAGGTCCAGCGGACCCTCGTACTGCTCGATTTTCAACTGCAGTTCCATGTTTCGCCTAAACGCTCATGAAGTTCGCCGTGAGGATATTCGGGACCACGCCCGGCGTGCCGAAAATCAGGCAGCCGAAGAACAGGATTCCCTTGCCAATCCAGTAGGTCAGGTAGTAGAACGGCGTCCAGAGAAGGGAATTGATCATGGCGGCGACGGTGGAAAAGCCGGAGAGCACGTTGAGCGCAATCAAGCCGAGGAAGATATACTGGGTGTACAGGCGCGACTGCAGGTACTTCGCCGCCGCGTTCGGGCGGAGGAAGGACACGAGGATGTTCGAGCCGTCCAGCGGGGGCAGCGGAATCAGGTTGAACAGCGCAAGACCGATATTCAGCCGCATAAAGACGAGCAGCAGGTAGCTGACCGCGCTCGCGGGCGTGATTTGCTCGACCACGCTCGCCTCCATCGGGAACTTGCCGAACGCGGCGAACAAGCAGCACCCCAGCCCGGCGAACAGCGCAAGCAGCAGGTTCGCAAGCGGACCCGCGAAGGAGACAATCGCCATATCCCGGCGGGGCTTGCGAAGGCGGCGGGGGTTGACCGGGACCGGTTTCGCCCAGCCGTACCCGACGAACAGCATCATCAGGAACCCGATTGGGTCGACGTGGGCGAGCGGATTGAGGGTCAGCCGTCCCTCCTGCTTTGCCGTCGGGTCGCCGAGCCAATTGGCGACCAGCCCGTGCGCGACTTCGTGGCAGATTAGCGCGAGCAGGATACAGATGACGTACAGCACCAGCAGGGCGAGATTGAACGCGAAGTTGTTGCTGCTGTTGAAAAACAGGTTGAGGACCATCGGGTTGTCTCCTTTCGGGGCTTGCCGGTCACTTCCGGCGAATCATCGAGGGGCGCCAGTTCGCGGGCGGCTCCAGCCCCATCATGGTCACGACGGTGGCGGCGATGTTCGCGAGCCCGTATTTGCCCTCGACGCATTCGTAGGCGTCGCGGTAGAAATTGTCGTAGAGGTAGCAGGGGACCGGGTTGAGCGTGTGGCTGGTCTTTGCCTTCGGCACGCCGTCCGGGGAGTACTTCGGTTCGCCGGTTTTCTTGTCGATTTCGTACATTTCGTCGGCGTTGCCGTGGTCCGCCGTGATGATTGCCACGCCGCCGACCTCGTCGACGACCTTCAGGATACGCGCGAGGCACAGGTCCAGCGCTTCCATGGAGATACGCGTCGCGACGAAGGAGCCGGTGTGCCCGACCATGTCCCCGTTCGGGAAATTGACCCGCAAGAACCCGAATTTGCCGCTCCGCAATTTTTCAATCAGCACGTCCGTGATTTCCGCGCACTTCATCCACGGGCGCTGCTCGAACGGCACGATGTCCGAGGGGACTTCGATATATTCCTCCAGTTCCTCGGAGAATTTGCCGGAGCGGTTGCCGTTCCAGAAGTAGGTGACGTGCCCGTATTTCTGGGTTTCGGAGAGGGCGAGCTGCCGGACGCCGTGCTTGACGAGGAATTCGCCCATCGTGCCGGTGATTTCCGGGGGCGAAACGAGGTAGCGGGAGGGGATATGGGCGTCGCCGTCGTATTCGAGCATGCCGGCGTACAGCACGTCCGGGACGCGGACGCGGTCGAATTTGTCGAAGTCCGCGCCGCCTTCGAACGCGCGGGAGATTTCGATGGCGCGGTCGCCGCGGAAGTTGAAGAAGATGACCGCGTCGCCGTCCTCGACGGTTCCGACCGGTTTGCCGTTTTCGGCGATGACGAACGGGGGCAGGTCCTGGTCGATTGCGCCGGTTTCCGCGCGGAGGGTCTCGATTGCTTCGGCGGCGGAGGCAAATTGACGCCCTTCGCCGAGGACGTGGGTGCGCCAGCCGCGTTCGACCATGCCCCAGTTCGCTTCGTAGCGGTCCATGGTGATTTGCATACGCCCGCCGCCGGAAGCGACGCGCACGTCGAACGAGCCGTCGCGCAATCCGGACAGGAATTCCTCGAACGGCAGGACGTACTCCAGCGCGGAAGTCTCGCCGACGTCGCGCCCGTCGAGCAGGATGTGGACGCGGACGCGGGAAACGCCGCACGCCTTCGCCTGCCCGATCATGGCGCGGAGGTGGTCGATATGGGAATGGACGTTGCCGTCCGAGAACAGACCGAGGAAATGCAGGGTGCCGCCGGTCTCCTTCACCCGCCCGGTCAGCGCCTTCCACGCGTCGGATTCGTAGATTCGCCCGCTTTCGATGGCGTTGCCGACCAGTTTTGCGCCTTGCGCGAACACCTGCCCCGCGCCGAGGGCGTTATGACCGACTTCGGAGTTGCCCATGTCGTCGTCCGACGGGAGCCCGACGGCGGTGCCGTGCGCCTGCAGGAGGAAACGGGGATAGCTCGCCTCGAGCAGGTCGAGCGTGGGGGTGTAGGCGGCGCGGACGGCGTTGCCCGCCGTGCGTTCCGAATAGCCGACGCCGTCCATGACGATGGTCAGGATGGGGCGGGGGGTCCCGCCGAAGATGGATTGGTTTTGCGTTTGTTCTGCCATGAATGTTTACCTGTTCTTCCTATTTGAAATTGCGATTGCATCTATACAAAGCATAGTATACCATAAAGACAGCGTGCTTGTCAAATCTTTTTTTGCGTTTTTTTCGGCAAAACGGGAAAAGCGATTGGGAATTTTGGATTGACAAGCCGCGCAAGATGTGGTATACTTAACAGAACGACAGACCCAGACGGGAAGGAACGGCGACATGACAAGACGGGAATCCAGGGAACAGGCGGTCCGCTACCTGTTCGAATACGGGGCGCAACCGGAAAAAACGGTCGCGCAAATCGCAAAGGACGCGGAGGAACAGCGCGGGGAAAAGCCGAGCGCGTTCGCGGTGGAACTGCTGGAAACGGCGGCGGCGCACCTGCCGGAAATCGACGGCAGGATTGCGGGCGCGTCGGACAATTGGCGGTTCGGGCGCATCGGGAAGGTGTCGCTTGCGATTTTGCGGGTCGCGGTGTGCGAACTGTGCTTCCTGCCGGAGCGCACGCCGGACGAAATCGCGGTCAACGAGGCGCTCGAGCTCGCGCGCACCTACGACACGGACAAAGCCGTTCCGTTCATCAACGGCGTGCTCGCGAAGGTGATTCGGTCCCGCGCGTAATTTTCAACGGCTTTCCCGAGACTTTTCGAGGGATTTTCGACGGGCTTTCCAAAGCGTTTTTTCAAAAAAGCGTTTTTCAGAACAGAAAAAGAGGAGCGTGGCTATTTTGCAGGAGATGACGGTCGAACAAACGACGGAAATTCAACAACCGCTGACGGTCGAACAGCTCAACGAGCATATTCGCGAATACCTCGCGGGCGATTTGCTGCTCACGAAGGTCGCCGTGCGGGGGGAAATTTCCAATATGCGGACGTACCCCGCAAAGGACATGATTTTTTTCACGCTCAAGGACGAGAAATCCAGCCTGCCCGCGACGATGTTCGACGTGACGCGCAAGCTCGCGTTTCAGCCGGAGAACGGCATGAAGGTGCTGTGCGTCGGGCGGGTTTCGGTGTACGTGCGGGACGGGCAGTACCGTTTCTACGCGGGCAGTATGGAGCCGGACGGCGTCGGGTCGCTCGCGGTGGCGTTTGAACAGCTCAAGAAACGGCTGGGCGCGGAGGGGTTGTTCGACCCCGCCCACAAGAAGCCCCTGCCGAAGTTCCCGTTCCGCGTCGGGGTGATTACGGCGGAAAACGGCGCCGCTTTGCAGGATATCCGCAACGTCGTCCACCGGCGGTTCCCGGCGGCGAACCTCCTGCTCGCCCCGGCGACCGTGCAGGGTCCGTCGGCGCCCGCCGAACTGATTCGGGCGCTCCGTCTGCTCGACGGCGGGAAGTGCGACGTCATCATCATCGGGCGCGGCGGCGGTTCGATGGAGGACCTGTGGTGTTTCAACGACGAGGCGCTTGCGCGGGAAATCTACGCCTGCCGCACGCCCGTCATTTCCGCCGTCGGACACGAAATCGATTACACCATTTGCGATTTTGTCGCCGACCAAAGGGCGCCGACGCCGTCCGCCGCCGCGGAATTGGCGGTCCCGGACGCGAGGGAGCAGCTTCGCAAGTTCGGCAATTTGCGCGCGCACATGAACAACCTCGTCGACGCACGCCTGCAAATGCTCGCCCACCGGCTGAACGCCGTCGCGAGCCGTCCGGTCCTCACGTCGCCGCAAGCCTACCTCGACGACAAGCGCATGATGGTCGCGCGGGCGGGGGAACGTCTGGACCGCGCCGTCGACCTCGCGCTGGAGCGCTGGGCGCAAAAATTGCAGGTGGGGGAGCGGTTGGACCGCGCCGTCGACCTCGCGCTGGAGCGCCGGGCGCAAACATTGCGGGTGCTTTCGGAGAAACTGGGCTCGCTCAACCCCCTCGCCGTGCTGGAGCGGGGGTACGCCGTGGTGTTCGACGCGGCGGGCGGGGTGGTACGCCGCCCGGAGGCGCTCGCGAGCGGCGAGCGGTTCTCGGTGAAACTTGCCGGCGGGCAGATGGACGCGACGAAGGTCTGACGGGAGGAAAACGAAGATGGCAAGGATACTTCGCGCATTGACGCGGGACGGTTCGGCGCGCGCGGTCGTGATAGACGGGCGGAGCATCGTCGACCGGGCAATCGGGATACATCACACCTCCCCGACGGCGACCGCCGCGCTCGGGCGGGTGCTTTTGGGGGCGTCCCTGATGGGCAGTCTGCTCGGCGAGGAGGAGGACCTGCTGACCTTGCGCTTTCAGGGGGACGGCGGCGGGGGGACCCTGCTCGCGTCCGCCGATTACAAGGGCAACGTGCGGGGGCTTATCGGCGACCCGTCCTGCGATTACCCCTTGCGGGAATCGGACGGCAAACTCGACGTCGCGCGCTGCGTCGGCAAGGGGCAGTTGACCGTGACGCGTTCCGTCGGCGGGCAGCCGTTTCAGGGCGTCGCGGAAATCCAGACCGGCGAGATTGCGCAAGACCTCGCCTACTATTTCGCGACGAGCGAGCAGGTGCCGACCCTTTGCGCGCTCGGGGTGCTGGTGGACACGGACGGCTCCTGCAAAGCCGCCGGCGGCGCGCTGATACAGCTTTTGCCCTACGCGGACCCGGACGTGACCGACCGGCTTGAGGCGAACGCCGCGAAACTGCCGCCCGTCACGGCGATTCTGGACGGCGGGACGCCCGAACAGCTCCTCGCGGGGTTCCTCGACGGGATTCCGTACGACCTGTTCGACGAAATTGCCTGCGAATACCGCTGCGACTGCTCGCGGGAACGGACCGACCGCGCCCTGCTTTCGCTGGGGGGCGGGCAATTGCGGGAACTGCTCGACGCCCCGGAGGAGACCGTGCTCTCGTGCGAGTTTTGCGGGACGGATTACCGCTATTCGAAGGACGATTTGCGGAAACTGCTCGCCGAAGCGGAGCGGAAAACGCCGTGAGGACGGCGCTTATCACCGGGGCGTCCGGCGGAATCGGGGAGGCGACCGCCCGCGCGTTCGCCCGCGCCGGGTATCGTGTGGTCCTGCACTGCTTTTCCGGATTCGAAAAGGCGGAACGCCTTTCGCGGGAACTGCCGGGGTCGACCGTGTACCGGGCGGACCTGCGCGACCCGGCGCAAGTGCGCGCGCTCGCCGGAGCGTTCCCGGAAACGGACGTGCTGGTCAACAACGCCGCCGTGGATTTGTTCGGTCTGTTCGACTGGGTGCCGGAGGAGCAGGCGCGGGCGCTTTACGAGGTGAATCTGCTCGCGCCGGTGACGCTCGCGCGGCTGCTGGTGAAGGGCATGCTTTCGCGGCAGAGCGGGTGCATTTTGAACGTGTCCTCGGTGTTCGGGGAGAGCGGCGGGAGTTGCGAAGTGGATTATTCGGCGGCGAAAGCGGGGCTGATCGGGTTCACGAAGGCGCTCGCGAAGGAGGTCGGTCCGGCGGGGGTGCGGGTCAATTGCGTCTGCCCCGGCGTCATTCGGACGCGCATGAACGACCGGCTGACCGTCGCGGAGGCGGAGGAATTGGCGGATTCGATTCCGCTCGAACGGTTCGGCACGCCGGAGGAGGTCGCGTCGGCGCTGGTGTTCCTCGCGTCGGAGGACGCGTCCTACATCACGGGGGCGGTTCTGGACGTGAACGGCGGACTGTGAGGGAATATAATAAATAAGGAAGGGTTTCACATGAAAAAACTGGGTTTCGGGCTCATGCGCCTGCCGACGGCGGGGAACGGAGAGATTGACCTCGAGCAGATGAAAGGCATGGTCGACGAATTCCTCGCGAACGGGTTCACCTATTTCGACACGGCGTGGATGTACTGCAATTTCCGAAGCGAGGACGCGACGAAGGCGGCGCTGGTCGACCGTCACCCGCGGGACAGCTTCACGCTCGCCGACAAACTGCACGCCGCGTACCTCAAAAGCAAGGACGACCGGGACGGCATTTTCAACGAGCAGTTGCGAAAGACCGGGGCGGGGTACTTCGATTACTACCTGCTGCACGATATGCGCGCCGCGCACGAAAAAATCTACCGCGAACTCGACTGCTTTTCCTGGATTCGGGAAAAGAAGGCGCAAGGGCTGGTGAAGGAAATCGGGTTTTCCTTCCACGACGACGCCGCGTTCCTCGACAAGGTGCTGACCGAGCACCCGGAGATGGATTTCGTGCAGCTGCAGGTCAATTACCTCGACTGGGAGAGCGATTCCGTGCAGTCGCGGCTGTGCTGTGAGGTCGCCCGCCGGCACGGCAAGCCTATCGTGGTCATGGAGCCGGTCAAGGGCGGCACGCTCGCGAACCTGCCCGCCGGCGCGGCGCGGCTGTTGCGGCAGGCGCACCCGGATTGGTCGGAGGCGTCCTGGGCGATTCGGTTCGCGGCGGGGCTGCCGGGGGTGCGGGTCGTGCTGTCCGGCATGAGCAGTTCGGCGCAAATGCGGGACAACCTTTCGTACATGAAGGCGTTTCAGCCGCTCGGAGAGGCGGAGCGGAAACTGCTTTGGAAGGTCGCGGACTGGGTGCGTTCGGGTATCGCGGTGCCCTGCACGGGGTGTTCCTACTGCACGACGGGCTGTCCGGCGTCGATTCCGATTCCGGACTACTTCGCGCTGTACAACCGCGGCGACGCGACGGCGGCGGATTACGCGTCCCTCGCCGGCAAGGGCGGTACGCCCGCGGACTGTATCGGCTGCGGAGCGTGCGAGGCGGTCTGCCCGCAAGAGCTGCCGATCCGCGCCGAATTGCAGGCGGTCGCGGAACGGTTCGCGCCATGAACGGGAAACGCTTGCTCGCGGTGCTGCTTTGCGGGCTGCTGCTCGCCGGCGTTTGCGGCTGCGGGGACGACGGCGGGGACGCGTCGGACGACCGTTCCGATTGGCTGACGGAAACGTCCGTGGAAAACCCGGACGCGTGGTTCACGGTCAGCGTCCTGCCCATCGAATGAGGGCGGGCGAACGCGCGTTCCCCTTTATTCCGCCGAAAAACGCTGAATTTTCGTCAAAAAAGCCAAAAACAGGCGCAAAATTTTTCTGAAGATTGGGTAACAAATTGCCGGAATCTGTGTTATAATGGTACCGGCTTCGGTTCGAGGGTCGGGGAACGCCCCCGCTCCCCGCCGCGCCGTCCGAATCGTCAGAACAAAGGAGGAAAAAAGATGCCAAGAACGAAAATCGACAGACGAATCGTAAAGACCAAGCGAGCCATCAACGTTGCGCTGCTGCAACTGCTTGACACCAAGGAGCCGGAGGAAATTACCATTACCGAGTTGACCACTTGCGCGGATATTAACCGAAAAACTTTCTACCTCCATTATACCTGCATTAAGGACGTCGCCGCCGAACTGCAGCGGAATCTGCGGTTGGCGACGTTGGATATTATCGATTCGTCCCGGAACGCGGACGGCGCGTTTTCGCCCGCCGCGCTTCTGGCGAAGGTCCAGGAGCGCATTGCCGCGAACCCGGATTTTTTTCGGGCGCTTTGCCTGAAGGGCACCTGGGAGTATTTCACCCGCACGGTCGGCGAGTGCGCCGTGGACCGTCTGCTCGGTTTTTACCGCGACGGGAACCTGTCGGGTACCGCCGCTTTGCGGCTCGCCGTGATTGGGATGCTTGCCGGCACGGCGCAATTCTACCTCGAATGGTCGAAGTCCCCGTCGGGACTGTCGCTCGGGGAGGTCACGGAGCTCGCCGCCTGCTTTGCCGAGCAAGCGTCCGCACTTCTGACGGGCGTCGGCGCGGAATAGCGGGGCATTTTTGCGAAAGAGATTGCGCGCCGTATGCGAAAGGCGCCGTTCGGTGAAATGCGTTTCGCCGAAGCAAAAGGAACGTGGACATGATGAAGAAAACCTATGGAATCCTGCTAATCGGGTGCGGTCATATCGGTAGACAGCATATCGAGGACCTGTACGGGAAGGAGGAAGTGCGCGTCGTCGCGACGGTCGACAGCGACGCGGACCGCGCGAGCGCGTTCGCCCGCCGGTACGGGGCGTCGTCGTTCGGGACGGATTACCGCCCGTACCTTGCGGACCCGTCGGTGGATATCGTCATCATCGCCACCTATACGGACACGCACCTGCCCATTTTACGGGATTGCGTCGCGCACGGGAAACACGTCATCTGCGAAAAGCCGGTCGCGACGGATCTGGCGGGCGCGCGGGAGTTCGTGCGGCTGGTGAAGTCGTCCGACAGCAAGGTCGCCGTTTCGCATATTTTGCGCTACAACCGCTCCTACCGCAAAATCAAGGAACTCATCGACGACGGGGAAATCGGGGAATTGCGCATGGCGCGCATGAACCAGAGCCACCGCGCCGGCGAGCCGGAACACCCGTGGGACCGGTTCTTGCGGCTCATGCAGGATTGCCCGCCGCTGGTGGATTGCGGCGTGCATTACGCGGACGTGATGCGCTGGTTCGCGGGGTCGCCCATCGTTTCCGTCGGGGGCGTTTCCGCCAAACTCGACGCGGATTCCCCCATCGACAACTACCAAATCATGACGATGGAGCTTGCGAACGGGTGCCGGGGCTACTACGAGGTCGGCTGGAGCCGCAACGTTTCGTCCAATAACGACAAGGATTTCATCGGCACGAAGGGGCATATTTCCCTGACGATGGCGGCAAACCGCACCGACGGCGTGCGGGACAGCGACCTTATCCGCATCTATTACGGCGACGCGGAAAAGCCGGACCGCATCATCGAGAACCCGTCGATTTATAAGGATATGTACGCCCAGTTCCGCGACCTCGTCGATATGATTGAGAACGGCGGCGAGGGCATGGTCCCCATCGACGACGTGTTCGAGGCGTTCCGCACGGTCGTGCTGGCGGTCCGCGCCATTCGCGAGGGGCGGCGAATCGTCCTTGCGGAGGAGCCGGATTGACGGGTTTTCGCGGCGATTTTTGTAGGAAACGGAAAAAATTCGATTTTTTCGCGGAAAGCCCTTGCAAAATCCGTTCGTTTGCTGTATAATGTGTTTACACAGATGTTTACCCCATCGATTCCCCCAAATTTTTTTGAAAACAAGGAGAGAATGTACGTATGAAAAAACTGCTTTGCGCCATGCTTGTTCTCGTCATGCTGGCTCTGCCGTTCGCGCTTGTCACGGTCGGCGCGGAATCCATCCTCGGCGACGATATGGTCGTCGATTTGATGCCCGACGCGGAATTGGACAAAGACGTCATCAAGGCGACCGATTGCGAGGTTCGTAGCGATGACAACGGCTCGCTGGTCATCAAGGTCACGGGCAGCAACCCGACGCTGGTCGTCGATTTTGAAAAGGGCGGCACCATGCAGATTGGCGGGAATGTCAACGTGGGCGAACCCGCTTTCTTCGCGCTGGACTTCGGCACCGCCGGCTCCATCAAGATTGACCACATGGTGTTCCACTACACCCGTAAGGATAAGGTCGCTCCCGCGGTCGCCGACCTCTACATGGAATCCATGTACAGCGCGGATTACGTGAAATTCAGAAAACAGTTTGACGGCGCGACCGACGTCGGTTCGACCAAGCAGTACGCCGACGGCAGCGTCAACTATGTCGTTTGGGATTTCGGTACCTATGTAAGCTCCGACACCAAGAAGGTTTATGACGACAAACTGCACCACTTCACCCAGCTCGACCTGAGCCTGAAGGGTTCGGTCGTCGGTTCCGAACTGACCCTTTTCACGATGGGTATCGTGGACGACGAAAAGGTGGAACTCGGCAAGAATAAGCCGGCGCCGGTGGAAATCAGCACGACGTCCAGTGCGGCTTCTACCTCCAGCGCGACGTCCTCCGCGGCGAGCAGCGAAGCGTCCAGCGCGGCGTCTACGTCCAGTGCGGCGAGCAGCGCGGCGAGCAGCGAAGCGTCCTCCGCGGCGTCCTCCGCTACGTCCAGCACGGCGAGCAGCACGGCGTCCAGTGCGGCGTCCTCCGTCGCGTCCGGCGCGGCGAGCAGTGAAGTGTCCTCCGGAGGCGGACTGGGTACCGGCGCAATCGTCGGCATCATCGTCGCGGTCGTTGCGGTCGTCGCAATCGTCGTGGTCGTGGTCGTCGTCCGGAAGAAGAAGTAAAATCGCAAACCTTCCCGGCAAGGGGCGGTCAGCCCGGTTCGCCGGTCGCATACGGTCTGTGAGAGCGGGCCCCCGAGGGAGAAACTTCCTTTTGGGGTCCGCTTTTTGCGGTGCAATCGAAAAAAAGACGAAAGGGCGGGAACGGGTATGCCGGAAGGACGGCGGAAACGCGTTCTGCCCGGGACTCGCATTTTGCGGTGAAACGGAACAAAAAAAGGACGAAAGGACGGGAAAGGGTATGCCGGAAGGACAGCGGAAACGCATTCTGCTCGCGGAGGACGACGGGGGAATCGCCCGGTCGTTGCGGGAATTCCTCGCGGGGGAGGGGTTCGACGTGTGCGCCGTCGCGGGGCAGGCGGACGCGGAACGGCGCTTGCGGGACGGCGGGTTCGACCTGCTGCTCGCGGACATCGCGCTCGCGGACGGGAGCGGCTACGGGGCTTGCGCCGACGCGAAGAAACGGGGGCTGCCGGTCATTTTCCTGACGGCGTCGGGGGACGAGGGCAGCGTGGTCGCGGGGCTGGACATGGGGGCGGACGATTACGTTTCGAAACCGTTCCGCCCGCGGGAACTCGCCTCGCGGATTCGGAGCGTCCTGCGGCGGTACGACGGCGCGAAGGGGTTTTTGCCGTTCGGCGACCTGCTGGTGGACACGGAGAAGGGGGTCGTGACGCGGGACGGGGCGGAAGTGCCGCTTTCCGCGCTGGAATACCGCATTCTTCTCGTGTTCGCGAATAACCGGGGCAAGCTGCTGACCCGCGCGCGGCTGCTGGAGGAAATTTGGGACGTTTCCGGGGATTTCGTCAACGATAACACCCTGACCGTCTACATCAAACGATTGCGGGAGAAAATCGAGCGGGACCCGCAAGAGCCGACGCTGATACGCACCGTGCGGGGCATCGGCTACCGGAGCGGGGAATGAAGGCGGGGAGAGGCGGGCTGCTCCGCAACCGCGACGTGCGGCGGGAGTTGGTCGCGTGGGGCGTCGTGACGGCGGCGGTGTGCGCGGCGGGGGTTTTCGTGTCGCCGGCGTGCGGCGGGTTTGCGGCGTGCGGCGCGGTGTGCGCGGGGGGCGTTCACGCGGTGTTTTTGCGTCGGCGGTACCGGGATTTGGCGGCGCTTTGCGGGGGGATTGACCGGGTTCTGCACGGGCAGGAGGACTTCCTGCTTTCCGATAACGAGGAGGGGGAACTCTCCATTCTCAAGAGCGAGATTCGCAAGATGACCGTGCGTCTGCGGGAGGCGGCGGACCTGCTGCAGCAGGATAAACGGCGGCTTTCGGACGCGATGGCGGACATTTCGCATCAGTTGCGGACGCCGCTGACGACCATGCAGTTGACGCTTTCCCTGCTCGCGTCGGAATCCCTGTCGGACGAGCGGCGGCTGGCGCTGACGTACGAGTTGCGCGAATCGCTGGAGCGGGTGGATTGGCTGGTCGAAACGCTGCTGAAGCTATCCGGTATCGACGCGGGGGCGATCACGTTTGCGCCCGAAACACGGACGGTCGCGGAATGGGTGCGGCGCGCGGTCGAGCCGTTCGCGGTCCCGATGGAACTGCGGGAGCAGAAGCTGACCGTTCGGGTCGGGGAGGAGCGGTTTTTCGGGGACTTGCGCTGGTGCGCGGAGGCGCTGGAGAACCTGCTGAAGAATTGCGTCGAGCATACGCCGACGGGCGGGGAGATACGCGTCGAATCGGCGGAAACGGCGCTGTTCGTCGAGCTGACCGTGCGGGATAGCGGTCCGGGGTTCGACCGGCGGGATTTGCCGCGCCTGTTCGAGCGGTTCTACCGCGGGAGGAACGCCGCCGCGGGGAGCGCGGGCATCGGGTTGGCGTTCGCGCGGGCGGTTTTGGAGGCGCAAGGTGCGTCCCTGCGTGCGGAAAATGCGCCGGAGGGCGGCGCGCTGTTCCGGATTCGGTTCCCGAAGGGCGTTATTTGAATTTTTGCGGCAAACGAGGACGTATCGCCTTTCGCTGTGTTTTTTTGCCAAAGCGGGAACGCGTTTTGCATAAAAAATCGAAACGTTTTTGAGGATTTTTAAGGAACTTTTTCCAAAAAGTTCCTTAAATGGGGGGGCGGGGCAAAGCCCCGCAAAGACGTCCCGCGAAAACGTCCCGCGACAAAAAACGCGAAAAAAACGCGCGTCGGTGACAGAAACGTCAGCAAACTGTCACCGACGCGTCACTTTTCCGCGGTAAACTGGAGGCAGAAAACGGGCGCGAGGGCGCCGGAAAGGAAGGTCCGACGGTGGAGATTCTGCGGACGGAACATTTATCAAAGGTATACGGGGAGGGCGAAAACCGGGTGCGGGCGGTGGACGACCTGACGTTTTCGCTGGAAAAGGGGGAGTTTGCCGCGCTGATCGGACCGTCGGGGTCGGGAAAGTCGACGCTTTTGCACCTGCTCGGCGGGGTGGACCGCCCGACGAGCGGGAAGGTGTTCGTGGGCGGGCAGGACGTGTACGCACAGGACGAGGACCGGCTCGCGGTGTTTCGGCGTAGGCAGGTCGGGCTGATTTACCAGTTCTATAACCTCATTCCGGTGCTGAACGTGGTGGAAAATATGACCCTGCCGGTGCTGATGGACGGGCGGAAGGTCAACGAGGAGCGGCTGCGGGAACTGCTGCGGACGCTCGGGCTGACCGACAAGCGGGACAGCCTGCCGAATCAGCTTTCGGGCGGGCAGCAGCAGCGGGTGTCTATCGGGCGGGCGCTGATGAACGCGCCGGCAATCGTGCTGGCGGACGAGCCGACCGGGAACTTGGATTCGGCGAACAGCCGGGAAATCGTGGAACTCTTGCGGTATTCCAATCGCGCCTACGGGCAGACGCTCTTGCTCATCACGCACGACGAGTCGATTGCCCTGCAGGCGGACCGCGTGCTGTCCTTCGAGGACGGGCGCATCGTGCGGGACGAAAGGCTGCGGTGAGGGCGATGAACGTACTGCGAAAATTTACCTGGAAGAGCCTGCTGCGGAACCCGGTGCGGACGCTGGTGACCGTGGCGGGGATTCTGCTGTCGGCGGCGCTGTTCACGGCGGTGGCGGTGGGGGGATACAGCGGGCTTTGCTATCTGCGGGACGCGGAAATCGATTCGGTCGGGGCGTTTCACGCGTTCTACCCGAACCTGACCCCGGAACAGGCGGCGGCGGTCGAAAAGACGGACGGCGTCGAATCGGCGGCGGGCTGGCGGGAGGTCGGCTGGGCGGAGTTCGGCGGGGATAACCCGGACAAACCCTACCTGCTGGTGGAGGACATGGACCCGAATCTGCCGGACCTGCTGTCGATTCGGCTGACCGACGGGCGGCTGCCGCAAGCGGACGGCGAACTGCTTCTGCCGACGGTCGTCGAAAGCGGCGGCGGGCGGCTGTTCGCGCTCGGCGACACGCTGACGCTGGACTTGCGGGAAACGCCGGACGGGGAAGTTGTGGAACAGAAAACCTACACGGTCGTCGGGTTCTACAAGCGGCTGAATCTGCTCGTCGAGGATTACGATATGCCGGGGTTCACCGCCTTTACGGTCGGCGGCGGGCGGGGGACCTGCGCGGTGTTCTTCACGGTGGAGAAGCCGTCGAAATTCTACGAATACATGCCGGCGCACGCGCTCGACGCGGATTACGTCGTGCATCAGGATTTGTTACGGCTTTCCGGCTCGTTCCGCACGGCGGATTACACGCGAATCCTGTACTCGTTCGCGGGGATTCTGCTGTTCCTCGTCGCGCTCGGCTCGGTTTCGCTGATTTACAACGCGTTCTCCATTTCGGTCGGGGAGCGGACGCGGCAGTTCGGTATCCTCAAGTCGGTCGGCGCGACGAACCGGCAGATTCGCGCGAGCGTGCTGTGGGAGGCGTTTCTGCTGTGCGCGTTCGCGATTCCGCTCGGTCTGCTGGTCGGGTGCGTCGGGATCGGGTTGACGCTGCATTTTCTGCAGGACGATTTTGCGCGGATTTTAGGGGATTACGCGTCGGTGCGGATGAAAACGGTCATCCACCCGCTCGGGCTGCTGCTCGCGGCGGGGCTGGGCGTCGTGACGACGCTGATTTCGGCGGCAATTCCCGCACGGCGCGCGATGAAGCAGAGCGCTATCGACGCGATACGGCAAGCCGGCGACGTGAAATTGCAAAAGCGGGACGTGCGGTCGATGTCGCTGACGGAAAAACTGTTCGGGCTGGAAGGCATGCTCGCGGCGAAGAACTTCCGCCGGAGCCGTAAGCGGTACCGCGCGGTGGTCCTGTCGCTGAGCCTGAGCGTCGTGCTGTTTCTGGGCGCGACGACCTTCTGCGCGAACCTGACGGGTTCGGCGGACACGTTCGCGCCGGAGGACGGACCGGACCTGTCGTTTCAGTACCATCAAACGGACGGGAAGGAGGAACTTCTCCGCAAACTGCGCGAACTGGACGCGGTGGACGACGCCGTCTTTTCCACCTATCAGGTCGAATGGGCGCGGTTCGACGCGGACGCGCTGACGGACGAAACGCGAGAGACAAACCGCTCGCTGTATCTGACGGACGGCGCGGACCTGTACGTGCAGGTGCATTTCCTTTCGGACGACGCGTTCCGGGCGCTCTGCGCGAAGAATCGGCTGAACGCGGACGACTTTTTCGACGCGGACGACCCGCGCGGGGTGCTCTGGAACCGGCAGGAACGCTATGTGCAGGGAGCGGACGCGTTTGAAACGGTCCCGGTTTTGCGGGCGGACGCATTGCCGCAAACCGCGTCGCTGCTGCTGGGCTACCGCGAGAAGGAGGGGTACACCCCCTACGCGGAGGGAATCGCGGAGCGGGACGGGGTGCGGTGTATCCCGTATTACCCGACCGACTACCTCGAAGGGTTCGGCGCCGGGGCACTGGACGAATCGAAGGCGGTCTGGGAACCGGTGGCGGACGCGGAACGGCGGACGTCCCTGACCGTCGGGGCGTTTCTGGAGGAACCCGAATACTATATGCACTTCGGCTCGGCGCCGACGGTGTTCTACCCGAACGCGGTGCGGACGGCGGTGCTGGGGGACGAGGCGGAACGGTACACCTTCTTCTACTTCAAAGCCGCCGCCTACGACCGGGCGGAGGCGGAAATCGAACAGCTTTTGCGGACGGAGGGAATCGCGACGTATGTGAGCAATCACGCGGCGTCGTCGGCGGCGGAAAAGGCGTTGGTGACGGTCATCAACGTGTTCTCCTACGGGTTCATCATCCTGATTTCCCTCATCGCGATGGCGAACGTGTTCAATACGGTGTCGACGAACGTTTCCCTGCGGCGGCGGGAATTCGCGATGCTGCGCTCGGTCGGGATGTCGCGGAAGGGGTTCCGGCGCATGATGCACTACGAATGCCTGCTTTACGGGTTCCGGGGGCTGCTGTACGGGCTGCCGCTCGCGTTCGCGCTCTGCTACGGCATGTATTTGCTGGTCGATATGGACGAAAAATTCTACATGCCGTGGGGGAACGTGGCGGTCGCGGTCGTGAGCGTGTTCGTCGTGGTGGCGGTCACGATGCTGTACGCGACGCGGCGGCTGCGGCGGGATAACCCGGTCGAAACCTTGCGGCAGGAGAACCTTTGAGCGAAAAAAGGATTGACAAACCGGGGAAAACATGGTAAAATCGGGGAAACAAGGGGCGTGATGAAGAGATGGAATGGTTTCCCCGGGTGCTTTCGGTTACGGCGGGCGTGCAGGTCGGGCTGGCGGCGGTGCTGTTCGCGGCGGTCGCGCTGGCGGCGCTGACGGTCGTGTTCGCGGTCAGGGGGCGGCGCAAGCGGGCGGTCGCGGCGGGAGTCGCGGTCGCGTTGCTGTGCGGCGGGACGGTCGCGTGGTGGGCGTTTTTCGGTCGGGATTCGACGGAGCCGCCGGTGGTCGGGTCCGTGACGGTTTCCGTCGACGCGTCCGCCGCGCTGGCGTACGGCGGGGACGCGGTGGAAGCGCTGGAATTCCCCGCGGACGGGCGGTTGCTTGCGGCGGTCGAGGTGCCGCTGCGGGAGGGCGACAGCGTGCTTTCCGTGCTGCGCCGGACCGCCGAACAGGAGGGGCTGCTGCTCGCGTTCGACGGGGGGTACCTCGTCGGGATCGACGGGCTGACCGCGTTCCTTTGCGGGGACGAGTCCGGCTGGACCTTTGCGGTCAACGGCGAACAGCCGACCGCGTCGGCGGCGGATATTTTTCCTTCTCCGGGCGACCGTATCGTCTGGACCTACATCACCTCCTACGACTTTTTCGGTTAGAAAGGATTTTCCTCATGGCAGTTTGCAGTTTTGCTAAAATTCCGCTCCGCGGGTGTTTCACCCCGCGCTGGCCGTACGCGACGGAGCTGTACGGTCGGTTCTTTTACCTCCGTTCCGGGGAGGAGCAGGCGCTGTTCTGCGCGTTCGATTCGCTGAACACCCGGGCGAGCGACGCGCGGCGGTTCCGCGCGGAGGTGTCCGCCGCTTGCGGGATCCCCGAAAAAAGCATCGTTTATCACGAGCTGCAGTGTCACGCCGCGCCGGATTCCGCGCTGATGCACGAGGCGATGGACGGCGTCATCGAGCGGGCGATCCCGGCGGTGCGGGAGATGGTGCGGAACGCGGTCCCGTTCACCTGCGAGGCGACGGAGGCGTACTTCGGCACGGATTGCAGTTTCAACCGCGAGCAGTACGTCGAGGGGCTCGGCGGCGTGACCGTCTGGACCGGCATGGGGTTCGACGGCGACGGGCGCCCCTGCACGGCGGACGAGGGGATTATGCTGCTGCGGGATTACCGCCCGCACATCGTCGAACAGCCGGTCTACTTCGACAACCCGAACGACCCGCTCGCCTACCTGTTTGTCTTTCGCGGGGAGGACGGGCGGACGCTCGGCACGGTGTCGCGGTTCGCGGCGCACCCGGACGTGGGGGTGCTGTTCGAACTTCGCCCGGTGCAGGGCAAGGCGCAAATGTACCGGTACGACTTCGATTGGCCGGGCTACCTGTCCGAGCGGCTGGAGCGGGATTTCGGCGGGATGTCCGTCTACCTCAACGGTCCGTGCGCGGACCTTTCGACGAAGAAGGGGTACGACGGTATCGACGATTTCGAGGCGAGCGACGCGGAGTGCCGCCGTCTGGGCAACTGGTTCGCCGACAAACTGGAACTTTCCTACCGCGAAAGCAAGCGGGTTCTGACGGATACGGACTTCTTGCGGACCGAAACCTTCACGGCGGTCCTGCCGATGCGGGAGGATATGCCCCGCACGCTCGAGGAGGCGCGAAACGGACAGGAAGCGCTGCAGAACGCCGCGCGCGAGGCGTTCGAGCGGGCGAAGGCGGACCCGACGCGCACCCCCGCGCAAGTCAAGCGGACGATAGACGACTACTACAAGGCGATTTACAACGGACCGATGGCGTACGATATTTGCGGGTTCGACGACGAAACGCTCGCGAAACGGGAGGTCACGGTCGATATCCCTTGCGTGCGGTTCGCGGATTACCTGTTCGTCGGGGTGCCGGGCGAGAGCCTGACGGAGCTGTCGACGTGGCTGCGGTCGGTCTGCACCGGGTCGAAAACCATTCCGCTCGACCAGTGCAACGGCTATTACAGCTACATGGCGACCCCGCGCTCGCTGACGCTGGGCGGCTATACCTACTGGTGCAGCTGGACCACGCGGGAGTCTATCCCCGCGCTGCAGAAGCAGATCCAGCCGAAGTTGCGCGCCTTTTTGAATTTGTCGAAATAACCAATTTCGCGTGGACGAGTTTGTCGTGTACGCTGAATTTGTAGGCAGAATGTACAAAAATAAAGAAATGAATTTGTAAAATACGTCAACTTTCCCTCTTGACTTTTCGGCGGGGATATGCTATCCTGTAGATGCTCCGAAAGGGGAGCAAAAGGAGGGAATGCGTATGAAAAGCGTTAAGAGCATTCGGCAGTCGTGCAGTTATCAGTACCGCGTGGTGCTGGATACGGTCAGCGACGTCAACGAGTTCAACCGAATCGCCCATTCCTGCGAAGGCGAGGTCTATCTGGTCGGCGAGAATATGAAAATCAACGCGAAGAGCCTGCTTGGCGCGCATATGGCGCGCGTGGCGTGGGATGTGCTTTATGTGGAGGCGGATTTCGACTGCTACCACAAGTTTGAACGGTTCATCGTTTGACGAAAAACCGGACGTGCGGAAGGCGGGCATATGTCCGCTTTCCGCTTTTTTCGTTACTTTTCCGGGAAATGACTTGACAAACCGACAAAAAACAGGTATCATAGAAATAAATCCAGAAGGGGCGGACGGTGCGATGGAAGAAGTCGGGGTGTATCGGGAATCGGACGGGTCGGCTTTTCCGCGCCGCCCGGTCGCGGTCGCTATCGGGATGTTCGACGGGGTCCATATCGCCCACCAGACGCTCCTGCGCCGGCTTTGCGCGCTCGCGGCGGAGTGCGGGGCGGCGCCGGTCGTGTTCACGTTTTCGGAAAACCCGAAACGGGCGCAAGCGCTCTCCGACGAACCCGAACGGCTGGAACGGTTCGCGTCGCTCGGCGCCGCCGGGGTGTATATCGCCGATTACGGGGCGCTGCGGGGGCTTTCCTGTGCGGAATTCGCGCAAACGTACCTGCGGGAGCGGCTGGATTGCCGCGCCGTCGCGGTCGGGAGCGATTTTCGGTTCGGGAAGGACCGCGCCGGGGATTGCGGGACCATGCGCTCGCTGTTCCCGCGCACGGAGGTCCTGCCGCCGGTCCTGCTGGACGGGGTGAAGGTCTCGTCGACGGAGATTCGTCGGCGGTTGCTTTGCGGGGACGTCGAAGGGGCGGGGCGGATGCTGGGTCGTCCGTACGGGTTCTGCCTGCCGGTCTGCCGGGGGCGTTCGCTCGCGCGGGCGCTGGGGTTCCCGACGCTCAATCAAATCCCGCCGGCGGGGCGGGTCCTGCCCCGGTTCGGGGTGTATGAAACGGAAGTCTTTTGCGGCGGCGGGCGGTACCGCGGGGTGACGAACGTCGGGGTCAAGCCGACGGTCACGTCCGACGGTCTGCCGCTGTTGGAAACGCACCTGCTCGGGTACGGCGGGGGCGAACTGTATGGGGAGACCGTGCGCGTGTCCTTCCTTCGGATGCTGCGGGAGGAGCGGCGGTTCGGGACGGTGGACGCGCTGCGGGAGCAGATGGCGCGGGATATTCGCGCGGTCGAAACCGCGAAGGAGGAACGGAATGCGTACGAAAACGCGTAGAAATATACGGGCGGCGGCGGTTTTTCTGCTGGTCGTCTGCCTGCTTGCGGTCCTCCCGGCGGGGGTCTCCGCGACCGGGGAACAGCCCGCGGCGCCGACGTTGGTCAACGCGACGGCGGCGTATTGCGTCGACACGGAACAGGTGCTGACAAGCACGCGCGGGGACGAAACGTTCGCGCCCGGCGTGCTGACAAAGCTCGCGGCGCTGATGACGGCGCGGGACATTCTGACCGCCTGCGACGTGCCGTTGAGCCGGGAAGTGACCGTCCGGCAGACGTGGGTGCAGGGGACGTATGCGGTCGGCGACCGTAGTTCGCCCTACCTCGGTTTGGCGGAGGGGGAAACCTATTCGCTGGAGTACCTGTTCGCTACGTCGCTGGTCGCGAACGCGAACGACGCGTGCGCCTGCCTCGTGCATTATTGCGCCGAAACGCTGATGTCCGAACCGCCGGCGAACGCCGAAAGCGCCTTCCTCGCGCGGATGAATGCGCGCGCACAGGAACTCGGGCTGGAGCATACGGTTTTCGGCGACACGATTGGCTACGGCGGGACCGGCACGACGACGGTCACGGACGCCGTTCGGCTGACCGCCGCGTTCTACCGCTACAACGACCTCGTGGAGCTTTCCGATTGCGAGTCCTACGGGCGAATCCACAATAAGAACTACCTCAAATCCTCGTTCGTCGTGGACGGCTACCTGCTGGAGGGCGCGATTGGGCTCATCGCGGGGCAGGCGACGGACGGGGGGAACTACTGCGTCCTGACCGCTTGCGAGCAGGAGGGCATCGCGTACGTGTTCGCCGTCATGGGCGCGCCGGGCGCTCGGGTGGACGGCGGAAAGACCTGGTTCGACCCCGGCAACGCCTACGAGGATATGCTCAAAATGGTCCCGTATGTGCTGGAGCACTTCGGGTTCGTTTCGCTCTGCAAAACGGACGATATCCTCACCGAATTGCGTATGGGCGGCGGGGCGGAAAAGGATTTTCTGCTTCTGGTTCCCGCCGAGGCGGTCGAGCTGATGGTCCCGAACGGCGACGACCACCCGATCACGAAGCAAATCACGTTCGACGCGGAAAAGGTCTACGAGAGCGAATTCAACGGGAAGAACTGGAACACGGTCGACCCGCCGGTCCGGCAGGGGGACGTGCTGGGGAGCGTTTCGTTCCTGCAGGACGGGGCGGTGGTCGCGACGGTGGAGCTGGTCGCGCGGGAATCGGTCGGCACGGACGCGCTCAAGAACGCGGTCTCCGGGCTGGGGGATTTCCTGTTCGGCGGGGCGATGGGGAAACTGCTGCGCATCGTTTTCGCAATCATCGGCGTGTGGATTCTCATCACGGTCGTGCTGTTTATCGTCCGCGTCGTGAAGTGGTTCCGCCGGCGGGAGGGCGGAAAGCGCAAGGGTGGACCCAAAGATGTGAACAAATCGTGAATTTTTGCAAAAAAAGGGAAAATCCTCTTGCAATCCGCGCGCGAATGTGCTATACTGCTTATGCTTGCGCGGTATGACCGTGCGAATGCCGGAAAGGAATGGAAAAAGATATGACGATTCTGCAATATATCATCGGTTCTGTGATTTTGGTGCTTGCGGTGGTGCTGATTTTCATGATTACGCGTCAGCAGGGCAAGCGCAAGGGGTTGGAAAACGTCATCAGTGGCAACTCCTCGACGAACTCCTACCTCAACAAGACGGAAGCCGCGAAGAAGGGCAAGAAGTTCGAAAAGTGGACGGTGTATTGCTCTATCGTTTTCGTTGTGCTGGTCATCGCGCTGTACACGGTTACGTCGCTTGCGAAACTGCCGAGCAACAATACCACGACTTCCGAAACGTCGTCCGTTGCATCCGAAACGCAAGAATAAGGCGAAGCTTTCAAACGAGCAAAAAACGTCCCGTTTTCGGGGCGTTTTTTGCGTGTACGGGCTTATTTTGAACCCTAAACCGAAAAGTTTTTGGGGGATTTTCGGGAACTTTTATGAAAAGTTCCCGGGCATTTTTTCAAAAAGTCCCCTTGAATGGGGGGCGGGGAGAAGCCCCGTTATGCACGGCGCCTGCCGGTTCCGCCGAGCAGGAACGATACGAGGAGCGTCGGCCAACTCCAATAGAGGCAAAAGAGGCGCGCCGCATTTTGGACGGACCCCGCGAGCGTACCCGTGGGTCCGCTGACCACGAACGCCAGTAACAGCATGACCGGCACGTACAGCGCGAGCAGGGAGGAGAGCGCACACAGGAAAATTCGGCAGTTCGACGGATTTTCCGCCCAGAACAGGCGGCCGTTCCGAAGCAGGGAAAGTTCCGTCAGCAAAATCGGGAACAGGATGAGGAGCATCGCGAGCAGAATATCCCCCGCGTGCGGCCAGCCGATGGTATCCACGCCGGAATACGACCCTTCCAGCGCTCTCGCCGCCCAAAAATCCTGCACATAGCTCACATAGCGGACCGCCCAGACGGTAAACGCGAGCAGGGTGGCGGCGACCACGGCGGTTCCGACGAGCAGGAAGATTTTTTTGGATTTTTTCATTCGCGGCCCCCGGATTGGCGCTTACGGTATTCGAGCAGGTCGCCCGGTTGGCAGTCGAGCGCCGCGCAAAGTTTGGCGAGCGTGGTGATTTTCAGCGCTTTCGCCTTGCCGTTTTTCAGGATGGAGATGTTTGCAATCGTGATGCCGACCCGTTCCGCGAGTTCGGTCACGCTCATTTTGCGTTTGGCGAGCATGACGTCGATGTTGAAGATGATTTCGTCTTCCATGGTGGTCCCTCCTTAAATGGTCAGGTCGCTCTGGGTTTGCAGGTCGGCGGCTTTGCGGACAAGGTGCGACAGCGCGGCGCACGCGACGGAAACGGCGACGCCGGCGAAGGAAAACAGCAGGGAGAACAGGACGATGGACGGGTGGTTCACGCCGAACAGCAGGAACAGCAGGTTCCCGACGAAAAAGACGGCGGCGTCGACTGCCGCAAGGACGGCTATCCACTGCAGCAACTTCGCGTTCGCGACGGAGAAGGACTGGTCGTAGCCGATGTTGACGGCGACGCGCCACGCAAAGACGAGCGCGGCGTAGCACGGGAGCGCGGTCGCCCAAATCAGGGTCAGCCACGGCCAAAACCAGCCCGCGAATTCCGGGTACGCGCGGACCGCCTCTTGCGCGAGGAGCGGAATGACGCCCGCGTACACCGCGAGCCCGCAAACGCCTACCCCCGCGAGGACGCATTTGAGCCATACGGAAAGCGTGGATTGTTTCATGGGTGTTTTTTCCCTTTCTTTTCGTTGCGTTGCTTTTTTTGCTTTCTTGCGGACAGTATAGCACGTTCTTTATCGTTTGTCAAGTATTTTTTATCGTTTTGCGATAAATTTTTTCGAGAACGGAGGGGACGCGGCGGGGGAACGGAAAAACGGCGCGGATTCCGCGCCGTTTTTTGGGGGGCTTTGTTGGGGCGTTGCGTGGGTTTCTTGGGGCGTTGCCCCAAACCCTATTTAAGGGACTTTTTGAAAAAGTCCCTTAAAAATCTTCAAAAACTTTTCGGTTTGGGTGTTTATAATGCGCTCGCACCCGCCGGGTTCAAATCGTTCGGCGTTGTCGTCACGTTCCGAAGGGGGTGCGCATACTATCAAAAGCGGTTTCCCGCTTTTGATGGGGAAAGCGGTTTGCCTCTTTTGATGGGCAAAGCGGGAACCCACCTTGCATGGGGAAATCCCGGTGCAAGGCGGCACGGGGGCAAAGTCGCGCAAAGCCCCGCGCCGCCGCGCATAAAGTCGAGAAAACCGCCCCGTTGCGCGGGACGGTTTTGTGTGTGTGGGATTGTTCGGAACCCCCCATTTGAAAAGTTTTTGGGGGATTTTCAAGGGGAATTTTTTCAAAAAGTCCCCTTGAATGGTGCGGCGGAGCCGCACTTGTATTACCTTTCCACCTCGGTAATCAGCGTGACGATGACCGGCTTGCGGCGGGTTTTTTGGAAGATGATATTGAACATATCGTCCTTCAGGCGCGCGCCGAGGGCGGTCGGGTCGGTCAAGCCGCGGTCGAGGGATTTCTGCAACAGTTTGCGCGCCATATCCGCGAGATAGCGGAGCAGTTCCTCGCTCTCCTTGACGTAGACGAACCCGCGGGTAACGATTTCCGGACCGAACGCCAATTCGCCCGCGCGGTCGACGCCCGCCGTGAGGAACACGACGCCGCTTTCGGACAGGTTGGTACGGTCGCGCAAGACCGCCGATTCCACGCCGTCCCCGCCGCCGCTGTCAATCATGACCGTGCCGGCTTCGACCGTGCCCGCCTCGTGAATCCCGTTGCGGTCGAGCTCGATGATACGACCGGCTTCCGGCAGGAGGACGTTCTTCGGTTTCATGCCGAGTTCCTTGGCGAGGTTCGCGTGGGCGACGAGGTGCTTGTATTCGCCGTGCAGCGGGACGAAGCAGTCCGCGTGCACGAGGCTGTGCAGGAGTTTGAGTTCCTCGCGGCAGGCGTGACCGGAAACGTGCACGTCGTCCGTGCGGTCGGTGATGACGGACACGTTGCGCTTGTACAGCTCGTTGATGATGGTCGTGACCAGTTTCTCGTTGCCGGGAATACAGGACGCGGACAGCACGACGAGGTCGGTCGGACCGAGCGACACCATGGGGTGCGCCCCGAACGCCATGCGGTAGAGCGCGCTCATCGGCTCGCCCTGACTGCCGGTCGTGATGATGGCGAGTTTTTCGGGCGGGTAGTGCTTGCAGTCGGCGAGGTCGATGACGAGCCCTTCGGGAATCGTGATATACCCCAATTCCTGTGCCGCGCGCAAGACGTTCTGCAGGCTCCGCCCGGTCAGGGCGACCTTGCGTCCGCAACGGGCGCACGCCTCGAGAATCTGCTGGACGCGGTGGACGTTCGAGGAGAAGGTGGCGATGACGACGCGCCGCTGGTCGTCGTTGAAGATACGGTCGAAGGACGCGGTCAGCGTGCTTTCGCTCGGCGTGTAGCCGGGGCGTTCGGCGTTCGTGGAGTCGCACAGCAGCAACCGGACCCCCTGCTTGCCGAGTTCGGCGAAACGACCGAGGTCAATCGGCGTCGTGCCGATGGGGGTGAAGTCGATTTTGAAGTCGCCGGTGTGGATGATACGCCCGCAAGGGGTCGTGATACAGAGCGCGACCGCGTCGGGCATGGAATGGTTGACGTGAATGAATTCGACGTCGAACGCGCCGAGCGTGACGACCTCGCCCGCGCGGACCTCGTAGAGGTCGTCGGTGCGGATGTTGTGCTCGTTGAGCTTGCCGTCGAGGATACCGAGCGTCAGGCGGGTGCCGTACACGTCGCACTTGACTTTTTTGAGCAGGTAGGGGACCGCGCCGATGTGGTCCTCGTGCCCGTGGGTCAGCAGCAGACCGCGCAATTTTTGCGCGTTGCGCTGGAGGTAGGTGAAGTCCGGCGTGACGACGTCGACGCCGGGCATATCCTCCTTCGGGAAGGAAATGCCGCAATCGACGACGATGATGTCGTCCCCGTATTCGAACGCGGTGATGTTCATGCCGATGCCGTCGACGCCGCCGAGCGGAATGATTTTGACGGGTGCGGTCGCGGCGGGCGCGCTCCGGGCGGTGTGTCCGCGCCGCGCGGACGGGGCGGCGGTTTTGGGTTCGCCGGCGGACGCGGCTTTGCCGTTCCGGCGTTTGGCGGGCGCCGAATCCTTCGCGGGCGCCGGCTTGGGTGCGGGTGCTTTCCGGGACTTCGCGGTTTCCGTTCGCGAGGGTTCCCGGTCGATTTTCTTTCTCATAGTTCTCCTTTGCTTTGCGTGGTTTTTGGGTTTATCTTTTTCCGCGGAAGGCGCGCTTTCGCGGTACGGAACGTATGTAGCGTCGTTTGGCGGTCCGACAAGCCGAACCATTCTATGATACGCTATTTTTTCGGTTTTGTCAAGGGGGGGAACCCGTTTTTTTCGGACTTCCCCCGTATTTTTGTTTTTTCAAATGCCGGGGCGTCACGGGTGGCGGAAAATCTGGACCCAGTAGCATCTCCCGTTCGGGGCGACCGCTTTGGCGACGCCGAGTTCGGTGAAATGCGCGTCGAGGATATTGGCGCGGTGCCCCGGGGAGTTCATCCAGCCGTCCATGACGTCCGCCGGGGTGACAAATCCGTAGGCGATGTTCTCGCCGACGGCGGTGTAGGGTACGCCGAACCGTTCGAGCATATCGCCCGGCGAGCCGTAGGTCGGGGAAACGTGGTCGAAGTAGTCGTTGAGAATCATGTCCTGCGCTTTCAGCAGGGCGAGTTCACAGAGCCTGTCGGACAGGGTCAGAGCGGCTTTGCCGTCCGCCGCGCGGTTCTCGTTGACCAGCCGAAGGACCTCTTCCGCGTCGGTTTTCGCGGGTGCGGATTGCCCGCCGCCGGTGAGCGTGAAGGTGCCGAGCATGACCCGTTTGAGCAGCAGGTAATCCGTCGAATCGACGGTGCCGTCCTGCGTCAGGTCGGCGTTCTGCCGCCGCATGCCGTCGAGGGTGAAGGTGCCGAGCATCGCCCGCTTGAGGAGCAGGTAATCCGCGGAATCGACGGTTCCGTCGAGCGACACGTCGCCGAGCAGCGTGGGTTCGCCGGACGCGCCCGCCGGGAGCGCCGCGAAACACGCGGACAGCAGAAGGAGCGCCGCGAGCGTCGGGAGCAGGACTTTTTTGGTTCGTTTCATGGTAAAATCTCCTTATTTGAAAAGTTTTTGAAGGATTTTAGGGAACTTTTTTCAAAAGTTCCCGAACTTTTTTCAAACAGTTCCCTGAATGGGGCTTGGGGCAACGCCCCGATTCGTCACTTTCTCACGATTAGTATTGACAGAACGACGAACGCTTTTTACGCGAGAAAATCTGGCAGAAAAAAGTCGGCGAAGTTTGGGAACGCGGATTGACAGGACCGGAAAAACGTGCTATACTGAAAAAAGGAATGCGTTCGGAAAAATTTTGCAAACGGGGGACGGACATGGCGCAAACACAGGTCTTTGGAAGAACCGTGCGGTACGAATGCCGGGGCGAAGAGCGGGATCGGTCGACCGTCGCGCTGTTCCTGCACGGCTGGGGCGCGACCGGCGGGCTGTTCGGGCGGCTGCTCGACGTCGTCGGGGAGCGGTATTTCGTGCTTGCGCCGGACCTGCCGGGATTCGGCGGGAGCGAGGAGCCGTCCGAACCGTGGGACGTCGACGGGTTCGCGCGGTTCGCGCTGGCGTTTTTGGAGCCGTTCGCGCCGCAACGGGTGGTGCTGTTCGGGCATTCCTTCGGCGGTCGAATCTGCTTGAAGCTGGGCGCGCGGACGGATCTGCCGTTTTCGGTGGAGAAGATGGTGCTGTTCGACGCCGCCGGGATACGCCCGAAACGCGGGCTTGGCTATCGGTGCAAAGTCGGAACCTATAAGCTCGGCAAGCGGGTGCTGTCGCTCCCGCCGGTGCGCAAGCTGTTCCCGAACGCGCTGGAGCGCTTTCGGAGCGGGAAGGGGTCGTCCGATTACGCCGCCGCGTCGCCGGTCATGAAAGCCTGCCTCGTCAAGGCGGTCAACGAGGACCTGTCGCCGCTCCTGCCGAGAATCGCCCCGTCCACCCTGCTGATTTGGGGCGAAAACGACACCGCCACCCCGCTTTCCGACGGACTTCGCATGGAAAGCGAGATCCCGGACGCGGGGCTGGTGCGCCTGCCGGGGGTCGGGCATTTCTCCTTCGCGGAGGACCCGTACACCTGCGAGCGCGCGGTGCGTAGTTTCCTGCAAATCGGAGAGGGGGGTCGGAAATGACGGCGTTTTTCGGGGTCGTCGCCGGGGTCTGCCTGCTCGTTTGGGGCGGGAGCGCGTGGATTTCCGCCCTGCACTGGGCGCACCTGCTGCAATTGCAGTCCTACCGCCCGACCGAGGTCTGGCGGCGGCTGGTCGGCGCGCCGCGGAAGCTGGCGGGCGGGCTTTTGCCGGCGGCGCTTTCGCTCCCGTTCGCGTTTTTCGCGACGGCGACGGCGGGGCGCGCGTGGCTGTGGGGCGTGTGCGCGGGGCTGTTCGCGGTTTGCGCGCGGTGGTTCAGCCCGCGGGAACGGGCGAAGAAGCCGTTGAAGTTTACCGGTCGGGTCAAGCGGCTGTGCGGCGTGTACGGGGTGCTGCTTGCGGTTTGCGCGGGGGTCGCGGTCGTTCGGTATGTGCGGTACGGGCGGGGGCTGTTCGTGTTGGCGGTCGCGCTGGTCTGCTCGCCGTTGGTCGCGTGGGTCGCGTGGGCGTTGTGCGCGCCGGTCGAGGCGTGGGTCAAGCGTTGGTACCGCCGCGACGCGGTGCGTCGGCTCCGCGCCTGCCCGGACCTGTTGACCGTCGGCGTGACCGGGTCGTACGGCAAGACGAGCGTCAAGACCTATCTCGGCGCCCTGCTCGACGTGAAATTCGACACGCTGATCACGCCGGAAAGTTTCAACACCCCCATGGGCGTGGTGCGGACCGTGCGGGAACATCTGCGCCCGACGCACGAGGTGTTCGTCTGCGAGATGGGCGCGCGGCACGTCGGGGACATCAAGGAACTTTGCGACCTGGTGCACCCGCGTCACGGCATCATCACCGCCATCGGCAACCAGCACCTGGAAACCTTCCACACGCAAGAAAACATCGTCCGCACGAAATTCGAGCTCGCCGACGCGCTCCCGCCGGACGGTCTGCTGTTCCTCAACGGCGACTGCGACCTGATTCGCGACAACCTGCCGGACCGCCCGCGCCTGCTTTACGGGTTGCGCGCGGGGAACGACTACCGGGCGACGGACGTCGAGGTGTCGCTGTCCGGTACGGCGTTCACGCTGACGGCGCCGGACGGGGAAACGGCGCGCTTCCGGATGCGCCTGCTGGGGGAGCACAGCGTGCTGAACGTGACGGGCGCGCTCGCGGTCTGCCACGCGTTCGGGATACCGCTTGCGTCGCTCGCGCCCGCCGTGCGGAAGCTGACCGCCGTGCCGCACCGTATGCAGCTGCTGCCCGGCGACGTTACCTACATCGACGACGCCTACAATTCCAATCCCGCCGGCTGCCGCGCGGCGCTTGAAACGCTCGGGCGGTTCGACGCGTGCCGGATTCTCGTGACGCCGGGGATGGTGGAATTGGGCGCGGATACGGAGACCTGCAACGAGGCGTTCGGCGAACAAGCCGCCGAAGTCTGCGATTTTTGCGTGCTGGTCGGGGAGAAACAGGCGCTCCCGATTCGGCGCGGGCTGGAGAAACGGGGGTACCCGCCGGAGCGGATCCGCGTCGTGCGGACGCTCGACGAGGCGCTCGCGGCGGTTCGCGCGTTCCCGACGGAGAAGCGGAAGGTGGTCCTGCTGGAGAACGACCTGCCGGACCAATACTGAGAGAAAGCACAGGAAAGGGGCATATCCATGAAGATACAGGTTGCGGTGCTGTTCGGCGGCAGGAGCGTCGAGCACGAGATTTCGGTCATTTCGGCGATCCAGGCGATGGAGAGCATGGACGCGGAGCGGTACGACGTCCTGCCGGTCTACCTGACCAAGGACAACGAGTTCTACACCGGGGACGTCCTGCGCGACATCAAGCGCTACCGGGATATTCCGGCGCTTTTGCGGGAGGCGACCCGCGTTTCCATGACGCGCGAGGACGGGCGGGTCGTGCTCAAGCGGGTGCCCGCCAGGCGGTTCGGGAGCAGCGTGCTTGCCGAGCCGGACGTGGCGTTCCCCATCGTGCACGGGACCAACGTGGAGGACGGGGCGCTGCAGGGGTTTTTGCGGACGCTCGGGATTCCGTTCGTCGGGTGCGACGTGCTCGCGTCCGCCGTGGGGATGGACAAGTACGTCATGAAGCTGCTTTGGCAGTCGCTGGGGTTCCCGGTTTTGCCCGCGCTGCGGTTTTCCGCCGGGGATTACGCGGACCCGGACGGCGTCGTCCGTCGGGTCGAGGCGGAGGTCGGCTATCCGGTCATCGTCAAGCCGGTCAACCTCGGTTCGTCGGTCGGTATCGGCAAGGCGCGGGACCGCGACGCCCTGCTCGCGGCGCTGGATACGGCGTTCGCGTTCGCGGACGCGGTTCTGGTGGAGCGCGCCGTCGAGCAGTTGCGCGAGGTCAATTGCGCCGTGCTCGGCGACGAGGACGGCGCGGAGGCGTCGGTGCTGGAGGAGCCGCTCGCCGTCGACGAGATTCTTTCCTATCAGGATAAGTACCTCGACGGCGGGAAAGGCGGCGGGAAGTCCGCCGGAATGGCGTCGCTCAAGCGCAAGATTCCCGCGGAACTGCCGCCGGAACGCACGGCGGAGATACAGTCGCTCGCGGTCCGCGCGTTCGGGGCGCTCGGCTGCTCCGGCGTCGCGCGTATCGACTTCCTGCTCGACGGGGCGGACGGGCGGGTCTACCTGAACGAAATCAACACGATTCCCGGCTCGCTGGCGTTCTACCTTTGGGAGGCGGCGGGGGTGCCGTACCCCGAACTGCTCGACCGGCTGATTGCCATCGCCCGCAAACGCGCCCGCAAGCAGGCGAACCTCACCTACTCCTTCGACACGAACGTTTTTGCGCTCGGCGGCGGTATGAGCGGCTCGAAGGGCGCGAAGGGCGCGAAAAGATGAACGCGATTTTGCAACCGCGCCGACGACGTCGGCGCGCTCGCAAACCGGTCCCGCGATTCGCGCGGGACCGGGGTTTTTTTGTGGGGTTTCACCCCACGCCCCATTCAAGGAACTTTTTAAAAAAAGTTCCTTGAAAATCCTCAAAAATTTTTCGGTTTGGTGTTTTAATGGCGCTGATTTTTTGGATAGTTCCCGATTCCGGCGGCGCATCAGGGGGTGACGCGAAACCCGATAAACGTCTGGGGCGGGGCGCATGGTCCCGACACCTATTTGAAACGTTTTGGGGGATTTTCAAGGGGATTTTTTCAAAAAGCCCCTTGAATGGACAAACGACCCCGCTTGCGCGGGGTCGTCTGTTCACCATTCAATGGTCTTATGTGTTAGACTCGTAGTCGGCGACGACCTTTTCGATAGCGGTCTGCACCTTTTCGCGAATGGCTTCGAACTCGGACTGCACTTCGCTGCTGGCTTTCGCCGACAGGTCGTTGAGCAAGCCGGTCAGCCCGTCGAACCCGTAGACGCAACCCACGTCATAGTGCAGGTGCGAGAAGATATAGTCGACCAATTCACGGGAATCGTCGTCCATGTAGCCCTTGCCCTTCAGGGTGGTTTCGAGGTACTCGTAGGTCATACCGCCGGTCCGGTCGTACTTCGCGCCGGCTGCCATCGCGTCGACCATATAGGCGGAGAACTCCTCGTCTTCCGCTTTCGCCTGTTTCGGGATCCCGATGGAGTAGCCGTTGTTCGGCACCGAGATGTACTCGTCCTGCGTGTCGGTCATCTTCGGCAGGGGGACGATACCGAACTCGATTTCGGAGCGGGTACGCATCTTCGCGACCGCCGTGAAGCCCGACGGACGGAAGAGCGCGCGTCCGTTGTAGAACACGCCGAAGGAATCCTCCCAGATGTCCTTGCTGCCCTTATCCTGCAGCTCGGTCGCGTACAGCTTCCAATCGGCGCCGTTGAAGGTTTCGAGAATCGTTTTGGCGAGGTTGACGGACGCTTCGTCCATGCCGAACTTGAGTTCCGGCTCGTTCGCCGCGTTCTTGTCACAGAACAGCATGCCGGACGCGCTGTAGAACGGGCGCATATCGACCGTCGCCGTGACCATGCCGTAGATGACGTTGTTGTCGTCCCACGCGGAGGTCGGGGTCGCGTTGCTGACCGCCTTCGCCATTTCGACCATCTTGTCGAAGGTCCAGGCGCCGTCCTTGAACAGGTCGTAGGGGCTTTCGAGACCGTTGTCCTCGACCATCTGCTTGTTGAAAATGATACACCAGGTGTTGGCTTTGTTCATGATGGTGTAATCGCCGGTCGTGAAGAACAGCTTGTCGCCGATGGAGAACGCCGTGTTCGCGTCCTGGTTCCACCACGGGGCTTCCAGGTCCAGGTTGTTGAGCGTCCGCAAGTCGACCAGCAGACCGTCCGACGCGAGGGTCGCGAGGCTGCCGGTTTCGAGGGAGTAGGCGTTGTAGGTGTTCGTGCCGGCGGTGGCGTCCTGCGTCGCGGCGGCGGCGGCGTTCTCTTCCTTGCGGATGTCCAGCGTCACGCCGTAGTTCTGCTCGACGAGGTCGTTACGGGCTTTGACCGCCGCGTAGTAGTTGTCGCCGTAGTCGATGCCGCCTTCGCCCACTTCGGTCGTGAAGTCGTCCGATTGGTAGGTGCCGGTGCTGGCGACGCAAAGAATGGTGAAGGTTTTGTCGCGATACTCGTCAAGAACGCCGAGTTTCGGGGTGTAACGGCCGTCCGCGCCGAGGTACTCGTTGGTCTTTTCCGCGTCGGACGTCGTGCTGACGGAGCCGGAGGACGTGCCCGCGGGTTCTTCCTCACAAGCGGCGAACACGGCGACCATGCAGAGCAGCAGCACGAGGCAAAGCGCCGATTTCAGGTGTTTTTTCATGAAATTCTCTCCTTACTGGTGGTTTCTATCTTTTTTTCATTGCAAAAATGGGGAAAGGCGCATATGCTGTCAAGGAAAGTTCAGACGCCCGCGTACGCGGAGAACCCGCCGTCCACCGGCAGGACCACGCCGGTCACGAACCCGCTCGCCTTCTCGTCGACGAGGTAGAGCAGGGCGCCGAGCAGTTCCTCCGGCTGTCCGAACCGGCGCATCGGCGTCGCGGCGAGGATTTTCCCGGTCCGCTCGGTCGGCGTGCCGTCGTCGTGGAAGAGCAGGGAACGGTTCTGCGCCGTCGAAAAGAAGCCGGGCGCTATCGCGTTGACCCGCACGCCCGCTTCCGCGAAATGCACGGCGAGCCATTGCGTGAAGTTGGAAACGGCGCTTTTCGCCGCCGAGTACGCGGGGATTTTCGTCAGCGGACGGTAGGCGTTCATGGAGGACACGTTGAGAATGGTCCCGCCGCCCTTGACCAGTTCGCGGGCGAACACCTGCGTCGGCAGGAGCGTCCCGATGAAATTCAAATCGAACACGAAGGACACGTCCTCCGGTTTGAGGTCGAAAAAGGTGCGGACGCCGTCGTCGAGGTCGGACGGGGAGAAGGTCTCCCGGTCGGTCGTCGCGCGCGGGTGGTTGCCGCCGGCGCCGTTGAGCAGAATCTGCACGCCGCCCGCCCAATCCAGCACTTTTTCCCGCGCGGTTTCCGCGTCGGAACGGTCGAGGACATTGCAGGGAAGCCCGATTGCCTTCCCGCCGGCGGAAACGATGTCCGCCGCGACGGCTTCCGCCGCCTCCGCGCGCAAATCCAGCACCGCGACCGCCGCGCCGCATTCCGCGAGCGCCTTCGCGAACGCGGAGCAGAGCACGCCCCCGCCGCCGGTCACGACCGCGGTCTTTCCGCGCAAATCTACGGTAAACGGTACCATCGTTATTTCTCCAGCGGGATACCCAGTTTCGCGAGCTTTTCGCGCAAGAACCGGACCGCCATGCCGATGTCCTCGGCAGGCTGTTCGCCGACTTCGCGCTCGACGGTCAGGTAGCCGGTGTAGCCGATGTCGCGCAACGCCGCGAGGTAGCGGTCCCAATCCACGCCGCCGGTGCCGAGCGGGACTTCGAGGAACTGTCCGGCGGCCGCGTCCGTGACGATGCCGTCCTTGGCGTGGGTATGGACGATGTAGTCCTTGAGCGTGCGGACCGCCGCGACCGGGTCGTCGTGGGCGACCATGACGAGGTTCGCCGGGTCGAGGTTGACGGCGAGACCCTTCGCGCCGAGCTGGTCGAGGAAGGCGCGCATGACGGACGCCTTTTCCGTCCCGGTTTCGCACGCGAACTTCGCCTGCATTTTGTCCGCGTAGGTCGCGAGTTCGTACGCGTGGGCGCGCAATTTTTCCATGCGCGGGCTGTCCGTTTCCTCGATGTGCCCGATGTGGGTCGTGACGATGCCGCAACCGAGCTCCTTCGCCGCGTCGAGCACGCGTTTGGACTTGTCGATGACCTCGTCGTTGTCGAGGTCGATGCCGAAATCCCCGCAAATGGCGGAGAAAACCAGACCGTTCGCGTCCATGATGCCGCGCACCTCGCGGACCCGTTCGGGGGTCATGTTCGCCGCGGAGAAGTCCCCGTAGGTCAGGTACTTCTGCACGCCGGAAACGCCGAGCGCCGCCGCGGCGCGGATACCGCCCTCGAAGTCCAGACGGAACGAATCCGAAATCAAACCGATTTTCATAGAAATGCAACTCCTTATCGTGGTGTTTTCAACAGGGTATCGATGGGTTGGGCGAAACTTTCGCCGAACGAATCCAGAAAATAGTCCGCCTCCGCGCAACGCATCTCCCGCAAGCTCGCGAGCAGCGCCTTTTCCGCCTCGCGGAAGTCCGCGTTGCCGAAATGCGCCTCCTCGCGGCACTTCAGCAGGGCGCACAGTTTATCCGCCGCCTTGATGAGCGTCCGCTCCTCCGGCGTATAGCGGAACAGCGATTCGTAGGATTCGCGCAATTCCGCCGGCAACATCGCGAACAGGCGCGCGAGCGCGGCTTCCTCGACCGACGCGTACGCCTCGTGCGATTCCCGGCTGTAGTACTTGACCGGGGTCGGGATATCGCCGGTGAAGATTTCGGGCAGGTCGTGGTAGAGCGCTTTCGCGGCGACGCGGTCGGCGTCGTAGGTCCTGCCGAAACGGGCGTTGCCGATGAACGCGAGCGCGTGCGCGCACAGGGCGACCTCCAGCGAATGGGTCGAAAGGGATTCCGGCACCACCGCGTACATCAATCCCCAGCGCCGAATGTACTTCATGCGGAACGCCATGGCGAAAAAGCTGTCGATGCCGTACCCCTCCCTTGCGGTCAACTTCCGATTGAAGCCATTTTAGCATACCTTTTGCAAAAAATCAACCATTTTTACAAAAATTCACCGAAAAAGCAGAAAAAATTTGCACATCCCCTTGCAATCCGCCGCGAAATCACTATAATGAAAGGAAAGGAGGCGTTCCCTCTTGCGCTTTACGAAAATGCAGGCAAACGGGAACGACTACATCTACATCGAACTGTTCGAACAGTTCCTGCCCGACCCGGCGGGCGCCGCCGTGCGATTGTCCGACCGGCGGACCGGCGTGGGCGGGGACGGGCTGGTTTTGCTCTGCCCGTGCGCGTTCGCGGACTTCCGTATGCGTATCTTCGACCCGGACGGGACCGAGGCGGAAATGTGCGGCAACGCGCTCATGAGCGCCGGCGCGCTGTTTGCGCGTTCCGGGCGCACCCGCAAGGACCGTCTGACGGTCGCGACCCGCGCGGGGATCCGGCAGGTGTTCGTCGGTCCGGTCGGCGCGGACGGGGTTTCGGTGTCCGCCGGAATCGGGTCGCCGCGCGTGCGGTTTTCCGGGCGGACGGAGGTCGTTTGCGGGCGGGAGGTGCGCCTGACCGCCCTCTCCTTCGGGAACCCGCATTGCGTCGTCCCGACGGAGGACCTTTCGGACGAGGCGTTCTTTTCGCTCGGTCCCGCGCTGGAGCGGCATTCGCTGTTCCCGGAACGGACGAACGTGGAATTCGTTCGGGTGGAGCCGGACGGGGGAATCCGTATGCGGACGTGGGAGCGCGGGTGCGGGGAAACGTATTCCTGTGCGACCGGGAGCGCCGCCGCCGTGGTTTCGCTGACGCTCGCGGGGGTTCTGGACGGCGACGGGGCCGTGCGGCAGCGCGGCGGGAACATCCGCGCGCGCTGGGACAGGGCGCGGTCGGACGTGACGATTTACGGAAAGACACAGGCGGTCTTTACCGGGGAAATCCCGGACGAACGGTGTTGAATCGTTATGCGGCGGCGCGACCGCAAAAAAGGCACAAACGGGTAAGCGTATAGGATAGGATAGAAACGCAAAACAAAAGAAATCAGGTACGTTTGATGAAAAAAATCATTCCCTTTCTTTTTTCGGTCATAGCCGGGTTCTTCGGCGGCTGGTTTATCGAAAGCCTTTTGTGCGGTCTTTCCATCGTCATGTCGCCTTTTGCCGCTTTGCACCCCTATCAATTTCTCGCTTTTTTCGGGTTCAATGCCGTCGTTTCCGCGCTGGTCGTCCTCGTGATGGTACTTGCGGATATTTGGTTCTTTATGGACTTGGACAGCATGAAAGCGTGTATGATTGGTTTGATTGGGCAGGCTTGTACGACGGTTTTGATTGGTTTTGTATCCTGGTATTGCGCGGAAAAAGTATTCGATGTCGTAATCGATGCACTGTATAAAGTTTTTTGAACCGGAAAAACCGCGCCCGAAGGGTCGGGTATAGAAAAACGGAACGGAAAATCCGTTTCGGACGACGCGTGCCGAACCGCGTTTCAATCGGAAACGGGAAAGCCGGGGAAGTCTAAAAATAGGAAAGGAAAGAAAGAACGATGGCAAGAGTCTTGCAAGTCAATCAAGTCTACGTCATTTCGTATGATTCGAAGTACAACCCGGGGCAGCGCATCTACCTGCAGACGTCGCCGAGCCACCGCGGCGTCCCCGACATTCAAGAGGCGCATTGCTACACCAGGCTCGCGAACGCGATAAAAGACGCGCAATCCCTCAAATTGGGCAACCCGCGCGTCGAGCGACACCGGATTCTTATCGACGAAAACCCGCTGGAAATCATCGAACCGTAAACCCGAAAAATGCCCGGGCGGCGCGTATTGAACCGCGTTTAGATTGAGGAACGGAATCGAAAAATCCGTTTCGGACCGAAAAACCCGAAAAATGCCCGGGCGGCGCGTGTTGAACCGCTTTTATGACGGAAGAAAGGAACGGAAAATCCTTATGGAACTGCAAAAACTGCTCGACGGCGTGCCCTGCCGCGCGGAAGGGTGCGCTCTGACGCCGGAAACCGAGGTGTCCGACCTCGTGTACGACACCCGTTCCCCGTTCGGGGAGGGGGTCCTGTTCGTCTGTATCGCCGGGTTCCGCGCCGACGGACACGACCGCGCGGCGGAGGCGTACGAGAAGGGCGCGCGCCTGTTCGCGGCGGAGAAACCGCTGTCCCTGCCCGCCGACGCGACGGTGTTCTACACCGAAAACACCCGAAAATTCCTCGCGCTCGCGTCCGCGAACCTGTTCGGGCGACCCGCGGAAAAGCTGTTCACGGTCGCCGTCACGGGGACGAAGGGAAAAACGAGCACGTCCTTCATGATACAGCGCGTGCTGGAGGCGGCGGGGATACCGACCGGGGTCGTCGGCTCGACGGGTATCCGCTACGGGACGCATTTCGAGGAGACCGGCAACACCACCCCGGAATCCTACCTGCTCCACCGCGCCTACCGCGAAATGCTGGATGCGGGGTGCAGGGCGGCGGTCATCGAGGCGGCGTCGCAAGGGTTCAAGCTGCACCGCACCTACGGGATTCGTTTCGACGCGGGGGTGTTCACCAATTTTTCCCCCGACCACATCGGTCCGGGCGAGCACGAGAGCGTCGAGGAGTATTTGGCTTGCAAGAAGCAGATTTTTTCCCAGTGCAAGCGGTGCTACGTCAACGGGGACGACCCGCATTTCGAGGAAATCGTGCGGGACGCCGCCTGCCCGGTCACGGTGTTCGGCGTCGCGTCCGACGCGCCCTTCCGCGCGTCCGATTTGCGGTTCACGACCGAGAATCACCGCCTGCATACGTCCTTCACCGCGCATTGCGGGGAGGAATCCTTCCGGGTCGAGCTCGGCGTGCCGGGGGCATTTTCCGTGTCGAACGCGATGGCGGCGGTCGCCGTCGCGCGCGGTATGGGGGTTTCGGCGGACGCGATGCGGGAGGGCTTGCGGGAGGTGCGGGTGCGCGGGCGCATGGAAATCCTGCCGACCGACACGCCGTTCACCGTCATCATCGACGCGGCGCACGAGGAATTCAGCTGCCGGAGCCTGTTCGAAACGCTCGCGCATTACCGCCCGTCCCGTATCCTTTCGGTGTTCGGGTGCGGCGGGAACCGTTCGAAGTTGCGCCGCTACGGCATGGGCGAGGTCATCGGGGCGCATTCGGATTTGTCCATCGTCACGTCCGACAATTCCCGCCTCGAAAAAACCGAGGACATCATCGCCGACATCCTCGTCGGTCTTGTCCCGACCGGGGGAAAATACGAAATCATCCCCGACCGGCGGGCGGCGATACGGCGCGCCTTGCGGCTCGCGCAACCGGGGGATTGCGTCCTGCTCATCGGCAAGGGGCACGAGACCTACGAGGACATCGGGGGCAAAAAGACCCCGTTCGACGAGCGGCAGGTCGTGCTGGATTTCATCGCGGCAGGAATGCCTCAAGATAGTTGATGGGGAACCCCTTCGCGCTGAATTTGCGCTCGTATTCGGTCTGGATGTCGAACGGTTCGGTCGTGCCGGACGGCGGGGCGGCGTGCAGGTCGTAGCTGAGGTGTTCGACGGCGAACCCTTCCTCCCGTAGGCAGTCGAGCGAAAAATCGAAGAGCGGGCGGTTGTCCGTTTTGAAGCATATCCTCCCGTCCGGGGCGAGGATATGCTTATATTTTTGTAGGAACGTGCGGGAGGTCAGGCGCTTTTCGCGGTCGCGGTTCTTGGGCCACGGGTCGCTGAAATTCAGGAACAGCCGCTCCACCCCGTGCGGCGGGAGCAGGTCCGGGAGCGCCGACGCGTCCGCGTTGAGGAATTTCAGGTTCCGGCAGTCCGCCGACGCGCATTTTTCCATCGCCATGAGCAGGGCGTCCGTGATTTTTTCGACGCCGAGGAGCCGCTTGCCGTCCGTGCGGAGCGCAAGGGCGGTCAGGAACGCCCCTTTTCCGCACCCGACCTCCACCCAGAGCGCCCCCGGTTCCGAAAAACTTTCGTCCGCGAGCAGTTCCCCGTGTTCCCCGGTCGCGGCGAAATAACCGGAAACTTTTTCCAATCGCTCGTCGCGATGCTTTTTTTTCCGCATGTGCATCGTTTGTCCCGTCCTATCCTATGAAGTTCTATCGCTCATCATACACGAACGGACGGATTTTGTCAAGACGGACGGACGCATAATTTTTCGTTCGCCGTGCAGACTAAGCGACGGAGGAACATTCTCCAGTTCGTACGAAAGGAATCCAAAACGTATGTTGATAGACAGAATCGCATTGCTCCTCGTCATCATCGGGGCGGTCAACTGGGGCGCTATCGGGCTGTTCCAGTTCGACCTCGTGGCGTGGATTTTCGGCGGGCAGGCCGCTATCGTCAGCCGTATCATCTACACGTTGGTCGCGCTGGCGGGCGCATGGTGCATTTCCTTGCTGTTCCGTCGCCGCGAGGCTGAAAATACGGCGGAGGCGTAAAATCGCTACGCTCTTTCGGGTGGGAACCACAATCACGGCGGCGTCGCTGGCGACTTTGTCGTCGCACCGTCTAGCTCTGTGTTTCCCCCCCGAATACCCCTTTTCAAACGTGCCGACACTGTCGGCACGTTCCGAAAACCGGCTCGGCTTGCGCCACTTCTGACGCCGCCATCGCCGCTTTTCTCTTGTGGTTGTCCCTATGCTACGAACACAGTTGTGTTCGTAGCCAGCGGCACATGTCCGCCTACGGGACATTATTTTATTGTAATTTTGCGTCCGCGGGGGAATTTACGTTTGCACCCGTCGGCGTAAATTGCGTTCGTCGGTTTTCCTTAAGGGGAAAGCGGGCGATTTTTTTGATTGCGGTTCGGGCGGGGCGGGGACGCGGAGAGGGCGATACGGGCGGGGCGCGTGGTTTTAAACCCCCAAACAGAAAAGTTTTTGAGGATTTTCAAGGAACTTTTTTCAAAAAGTTCCTTGAAGAAAGACTCGGCGCGTCGCGGCGTGGCGTTGCATTGACAAACCGCGCGGAATGTGGTAAAATAGACCGACTGCAACGCGAAAGGAGCGCAAACGACGAACCCATGTATGTCCTGACTTGCGACCACCTGACCTATTCCGTCGGCGCGCGGGAAATCCTGCACGACGTGACCTTTTCCGTCAACCGAGGGGCGAAAGTGGGGGTCATCGGCGTCAACGGCGCCGGAAAGACCACCCTGCTGAACCTGCTCCGCGGCGCGCTCGAACCGTCGGACGGCGGCGTGTTCCTCCGGCGGGGGACCGAAATCGGCTGCCTGCAGCAGACCGCGGACGACGAACTGCTCGCGTCGTCCGTCTACGAAACGGCGCTCGGCGGGTTTTCGGCGTTGCTGGACATGGAGGACCGCTTGCGCGCGCTGCAGGAACGCGTCGAACGCGGCGACGAGAGCGCCATTTCCCCGTTCGCCGAACTGCACGAGCAATTTTTGCGCGACGGGGGGAACGAGTTCCGCGCGCGGACCGTTTCGCTGCTGAAGCGGTTCGGGTTCTCCGAGGAGGCGATGCGGGGACCGGCGAACCTGCTTTCCGGCGGGCAAAAGACCAAACTGCTGCTCGCCCGTCTGCTGCTGCGCGAACCGGATATCCTGCTGCTGGACGAGCCGACAAACCACCTCGACCTGCAGGCAATCGAATGGCTGGAGGGGTTCGTCAAGTCCTCGCCGAAAACCTTTCTGATTGTTTCGCACGACCGCGCCTTCCTCGACGCCGTGGCGACCGACGTGCTCGAACTCGAACACGGGGAGAGCCGCCTGTTTTCCGGCAACTACACCGCTTTCCGCGAAAAAAAGCGCCGCGAGCAGGAGGCTGCCGCCCGTCACTACGAGCAGCAGCAGAAGGAGATTCGGCGCATCGAGGAATTCATCGCCAATCAGCGCCGCTGGAACCGCGAGCGGAACATCATCGCGGCGGAGAGTCGCGAGAAGGCGCTCGCACGCATGGTCCGGCTGGAACGCCCGAAGGACGCGCCGCGGGGGATTTCGTTCCGCGTCGCGGAGAGTTCGTCCGCGTCCGAGCAGGTGCTGTCCGTGCGCGGGCTGTCGAAGCGGTTCCCGGGGGTGCGGCTGTTCGACGGGCTGTCGTTCGAGCTGCGGCGGGGGGACCGGCTGTTCGTCGTCGGTCCGAACGGGACGGGGAAGTCGACCTTGCTGAAGATTCTGACCGGGCGCGAAACGGCGGACGGCGGGACGTTCGAATTGGGCTACAACCAGAGCGTCGGCTACTACGACCAGGAACAGCAGCTGCTCGACCCGGAAAACACCGTCCTCGACGAGCTGTGGAGCGTTTACGCCGACCGCAAGCTGTCGGAGGTGCGGGGGATGCTCGCACGGTTCGGGTTTTGTGGGGAGGACGTGTTCAAGCAGGTCGCGGTGCTGTCCGGCGGGGAACGCGCGCGGCTGTCTATCGCGAAGATGGTGTCGTGCGGGGTCAGTTTGCTGGTGCTGGACGAGCCGACGAACCACCTCGACATCGCTTCCCGCGAAACGCTGGAGGACGCTTTGCGGCAGTACGACGGCACGGTCCTCGCGGTTTCGCATGACCGCGCGTTCCTTCGCGCGCTCGCGACGGATTTGCTCACGTTGGACCCCGCACTGCCCGACGGATACCGGTTGACCCGCGGTACGGACGTTTTGCGCGCGCCGACGGTCGAACCCGCCGCGCCGGCGGAACGGGTCGAGCCGGGCGCCGGTCGGCAGTCCTACGAGGACGCAAAGCGGCAGAAGAACCGTCAGCGTACGGCGGAGGCGCGCTTCCGCGCGGTCGAAACGGAAATCGAAACCGCCGAGCGCGAACTTTCGGACGTCCGCGCCGAACAGGAAAAGCAGACCGCAAGCCCGGACTACGCCTTGCTCGGCAGCCTCTACGAGCGCGCGGAGGCGCTCGAAAAGGCGCTCGACGCGCTCTACGCCGAGTACGAGTCGCTCGACGCGGAGCTGCACGGGTAATTTCGGGGGGCGAATCCCCGGCGTCGTGTCACGACGCCGGGGTTACGCCGCCGGGGCTTTGCCCCAAACCCCATTTAAGGGACTTTTTGAAAAAAGTCCCTTAAAAATCCTCAAAAACTTTTCGGCTTAGGGGTTAAATAAGATGTGTCGGTTCGTCGGCAAATATGCCGAAACGTCGGCTTTTTCCGGCGTTTGAATCCCCCCCTTTCGGGACGTGCAGGCAACGGACGGGGTTGCGCCGCCGGGGCTTTGTCCCAAGCCCCATTTAAGGGACTTTTTGAAAAAAAGTCCGGGAACTTTTAAAAAAGTTCCCAAAAATCCCTCAAAAACTTTTCGGCTTAGGGGTTTAAAATGCGCCCGCACCCGTTGCTTTCCAAAAAGTCCGCCGTTGCCGTCACGCCCCGAAGGAAATACAAGCAAAATTTGTCCCGTAGGCGGACAGGTGCCCGCGCCGAAAACGACCGTGTGCAAATTCGTATCGGTGCGAGCCGAGTCGTTGCTCAAACGACGGGGAAAAGTCGACGTTGCGGCATATCCGCCGACGAGCCGACACATTTTTGTTTACCCCCAAACAGAAAAGTTTTTGGGAATTTTCAAGGGACTTTTTTCAAAAAGTCCCTTGAATGGGGCGCGGGGTGAAACCCCGCAACGCCGCAAGGCGTCCCTAACGCGGGTTTTTCGCATAAACCGGCGGATGTGCGCCATATACATACAACGATACAACGAAAACGTTCGGAAAGGGTTTGTCAAGTATGTTTGTATGTACGGTCAAAGCGTCCAGCATCAAGTTTTTCACCGCAATCCTGTTTTCCGCGGCGGTGCTCGTGGGCATTGTCGCGCTGCTGCCGGTCATCGACCCGTCCGGGGAGACCGCGGTCGCGGCGCTGGATTACAAGGGCGTCGACACGGTCGAGGAGCAGCTCGAATTTTTGCGCGAGCTCGGTCACACCCCCGACCCGAACCCGGTCTACGCGGGGGAAGTCGTCATCCCGGAAGTGTTCGACAGCGTCTACGAAACCTACAACCAGCTGCAGAAATCCCAGGGGCTCAACCTCGAAAAGTACAAGGGCAAGACCGTTCAGCGCTACACCTACGCGCTGTCCGACACGTCCGACGGGGCGGACGGCGAGGTCGGCGAAACGCGCTACGCGACCCTCCTGATTTATAAGGACCGCATCATCGGCGGCGACGTGACGACGACCGGTCCGAACGGGCGCGTCGACCGCGTGGAGGCGGCGAAGGGGTCCGCCGGGGCGTAAACGGGGGACCTTACCGCTCGGCACTTGTGCATTTTTACTAAAACAAAAAGCTAAATTTTGGGTAGTTAGGTACTTACATTCTGCGCGATTTTTTGCTATGATAGGAATAACGAATTTTGTGAGATGTTGGGGTGGCTCAACGCCTCATCAGGAGGTCAGGAAATGGCAAGCGTACTTTTCAAGCATATGTATAAGCGGTTCCCGGGCGGGGTCACCGCTGTCTCCGACTTCAACCTGGAGATTAAGGATAAGGAATTCATCATCCTCGTCGGTCCGTCCGGCTGCGGAAAGACCACGACCCTGCGTATGATCGCGGGGCTTGAGGAAATCACGGAAGGCGAGCTGTTCATCGACGACAAGCGCGTCAACGACGTCGCGCCGAAGGACCGCGATATCGCCATGGTGTTCCAGAACTACGCGCTGTATCCGCATATGACCGTGTTCGATAACATGGCGTTCGGTCTGAAATTGCGCAAGGTCCGCAAGGAAGAAATCAAGAAGCGCGTCGAAGAAGCCGCGAAAATCCTCGACATTTCCCACCTGCTCGACCGCAAGCCGAAGGCGTTGTCCGGCGGTCAGAAACAGCGTGTCGCGCTCGGTCGCGCCATCGTTCGCGAACCGAAGGTGTTCCTGCTCGACGAGCCGTTGTCCAACCTCGACGCGAAGCTGCGCGCGTCCATGAGAACCGAGCTGACCAAGCTGCATATCCGCCTCAAGACCACCTTCATCTACGTTACCCACGACCAGGTCGAGGCTATGACCATGGCGACCCGTATCGTCGTTATGAAGGACGGCGTTATCCAGCAGGTCGATACGCCGCAAAACCTGTACGACAGACCCTGCAATATCTTCGTCGCCGGCTTTATCGGCACGCCGCAAATGAACTTCGTCAACTGTCAGCTCGTCCGCCGCGAGGACGGGGTGTACATGGAATTCGGTCGCAACCGCCTGATTCTGCCGAAGGAAAAGGCGGAGGACGAGGATTTGCAGCCGTACATCGGGACGCCCAACAAGCCCGCGCCGCAAGTCATCGCCGCGCTCCGTCCGGAATTGCTGCATGACGAGCCGGTCTATATGGAAAAGTTTAAGGATACCATCCTTCACGCGGACGTCGAGTTCACCGAACTGATGGGCGCGGAGATTTACCTCTACCTGAACTTCGGCGAGGACGAGGACGGCGAGCCAATCAACATGATTTCCCGCGTGTCCTCCCGTTCCGAGGCGAAGGCGGGCGACAACGCCGCTATCGCGATTGATACCACCCTGATTCACTTCTTCGATAAGGAAACCGAAAAGGTCATCATCCACTAAACATTCGTTCACATTTCGTTCAAAAGGGCTGCCGCGTCAGGACAGCCCTTTTTCGTTTGCGCGCGGGACGTTCTGTTGTGGGGGGGACGTTATGCCGTGTGCGGGGGTGCGAGGGACGTTATATTGTGTGCGGGGGTGCGAGGGGGCGCCCGCCCGGTTCCCATAGGTTCAGTACCCGTATGCGGCGCTTTTCCGCGTGTCTTTTTTGTATGGGCGGAAAAAAATAGCGCGGCAAGTCCGTGGGACTTGTCGCGTGGGTTTTTTTGTGTGTCCTGCCGCGCCTCGTCGGGCGGGGCGGCGCGAGCGGGGATGCAAATAGTCGCGCGAACGGGGTCGGTGCAAGCGGAGGGGACGCAAGTGGGGGCGGTAAAAGCGGCGGGGTCGGCGCAAGCCGCGGCATTTTTAACCCCAATTTGAAAAGTTTTTGAGGATTTTCAAGGAACTTTTTTCAAAAAGTTCCTTGAATGGGGGGCGGGGCGAAGCCCCGCAATACGCGGCGATGTGCTGACAACACTCCGCAACGCCCCGGTGCACCGTCGCGTCGAACTGCCCTTGGTTGCCGACGTAGCAGGTCAGGTCGCCGCCCGCTTCGTCAAGAAGTTGTAGGATTGCCGTTCGTAGGCGCGGTTCGACCGCTTGCGTTACGGTGCGGTGTCCGAAAAAGCAACAGACCATGAAACGTCCCTCCGTTTTTCTTATACCAGGTAAAACGCTGTTTTTCTTGAGTATACCACAATTTCTTGTTTGAAAGCATAAAATCATGGTGAATTTTGTTAAAATAATGTAAAATCGTTGCATACAGGCGCTTCTCTTTGCACTACAATAAAGAAAACAGGGAGGAGCGGAGGACGATGGACATCGACGAGCGTTGGGTTCGGGAGCGAATCACGGCACTACGCATGAAAAAAGGGGTTTCGGAGTACCGCATGAGCTATGACCTCGGGCATAGCAGGGGGTACGTGCAGAATATTTCGTCGGGGCGGAGCCTGCCGCCGATGGGCGAGTTCCTGGAGATATGCCGGTATTTGGACGTCACGCCGCAAGCGTTTTTCGACGTGGAGGCGGAGGATCCGGTGCAGCTGCAGGAGGCGTGCGCGCTGTTGCGGCGCCTGGAGGGCGAGGACCTGTCGCTTGCGGTGGCGCTTTTGCGCCGTTTGGCGGACGGGCGGTAGCGCGGCGCGCGCGGGTTTTGCGGGGAGGAAAAACGTCGGGCGTGTGCACGGCGTTTTTTTTGTTGGCTGAACACGGCGGGTCGACGGGGAGATTTGGGGATAAAAAAGCGGCAAGTCCGTGGGACTTGTCGCGTGGGGGATTTTTTGTCCTGTCGCGCCCCGCCGGGCAGGGCGGCGCGAGCGGGGGCGCTTGTTCTATACCCCAATTTGAAAAGTTTTTGGGGGTTTTCAGGGGGGATTTTTTCAAAAAGACCCCCTGAATGGGGGCGGGGCGAAGCCCCGCAAAGCCGCGTGAAGGGGGTAAAACCCCGCAATGCTTGGCGCGGGGGTGCGCGTAGAGGGTCACGTTGGCGGAGCGGGCGAAGCGGGCGGCGTGGGCGGAACGGGGGGAGGGGGAAGGGCGGGCAGTTCGAACCAAAACGTGCAGTGCTCGCGGGAATCGACGCCGAATTTCGCGCGGTGGGCGGTCAGAATTTCCCTGGCGACGGACAGACCCAGCCCGGAAACGACAGCCTTGTTCTTTCGGTTGCGAGCGGTATAGTAGCGGTCCCAGATGTAGGGGAGGTCCTCGTCCGCGATTCCGTTTCCGTAGTCGGTCACCGCGAAACGAGCAGAGCCGCCCGCCGCGGTCAGCGACACCCGGACTTTTTTGCTTTCGTCCGTGTGATTAACCGCGTTGTCGATAAAATTATAAATCACCCGCTTAATCTGAGACTCGTCGGCGGGCGCGGCGACGCCGTCCGCGATTTCGGATTCGACGGTATAGCCGTTCTGCTCGCAAAACGGCGCAAACTGCTCGACGACGTCCCGAATCGCACGGCTGAGGTCGATTTTTTCGTATGCCTTTGCCGAACCGTCCGCCTGCATGGCGGAAAATTCCAGAATTTCGTTGACCAACGCCGTCAGCCGATCCGCTTCCCGCATGATGACGTCCAAATCCTTTTCCCGCGCCTCCCTGTCGCTCCAGGAAATCTCCTTAACCATTTCCGCGTAGCCCTTTATCATGGTGAGCGGCGTGCGGAGGTCGTGGGAGATGTTGGCGAGAAATTCCCGCTGTGCGTTCCCTGCCTTTTCCAGGCGCGACGCCGTTTCTTCCAGGGTGTCGGACAGTTCGTCAAGCTCGGCACAAAAACCCTTCGGAAATGCCGGACGGAAGTTCCCTTCCGCCACCTGTTTTGCCGAACGGGAGAGCTGTGCGATGGGTTTTTCGAACCGTTTGGAGATACGCCACGCGAGCAGAAAGCCGAGCGCCAACGACAGCGCCGACACCCACAGCAACTGCACGCGCAAGATGCCGACGGTACCGCCCACCGCGCCGAGGGGGAGGCTGACCGACAGGGTCCTGCCGTCGTTCAGCCGGACGCCCGCCACATATGCCGCTCCGTCCTCCGTGACAAAGCCGACCCGGTCGGTTTCCGCGCCGTCCAGCTTTTCCGCAAGCGTTCGGTAGCTGTAGGGCAGGTTGCGGAGCGCGCCTTTTTCCCAGTTCAGCGTGCCGTCCGCGTGATACGGGTTGTCCGCGCCGTCCGCGTCCCCGTAAAGGCGGCGATATTCGTCGGCGCTGTACAGGACGTCGCCGTTTTCGTCCGTGACGAACACGAGAAGCGAACCGGAGACAGCGGTTTCGTCGATTCTGTCGAAGAAATCCGGTTCCGCGGCGCGCGCCGTCAGCTCGTCGACCGCGCGTTCGACGTTTCGAATCGCCATTCCGTCGTAGAAATTTTGCAGGAAAACCGTCTGCAACAGCCACAGCGCGGTGAAAATCGCGGCGGAAAACAAAAGGAACCACAGCCACAGCTTGACGCCGAAGGATTTACGCTTTTTCATCGAACCGATACCCCGTTCCGCGCAACGTGACGATACATTTCCGATAGGGTCCCAGCTTGCCGCGTAGGAGCTTTATCTGCCAATCCACCGTGCGGTCGTCGCCGTAGTAGTCGTAGCCCCATACGGCGTTCAGTATCTTCTCCCGCGTCAGGGCGATGCCCTTGTTCCGCACGAGGAAAAGGAGCAGTTCGTATTCCTTCGCGGTCAGTTCGGTTTTCCCGCCGTCCACGAAAACCTCGTGGGAAAGCGTGTCGATGCGAAGCCCCTGTATTGCGATTTCCCGCGTCGGTTTTCCGTCGGTCCGCCTTGCGAGGATTGCCTTGACCCGTGCCATCAGTTCCCGCGGGGAAAACGGCTTGACCACGTAGTCGTCGACGCCCAGTTCGAAGCCCATCAGCTTGTCGTACTCGGCGCCCAATGCGGAAAGCAGAATGATTGGCGTTTGCTTTTGCTTGCGTATCTCCTTGCAGGCGGTGAACCCGTCCATTTCCGGCATCATGATGTCGAGAATAATCAGGTCGTAGGCGTTTTCGCCGCATAAGCGAACGGCCTCCTTGCCGTTGCTCGCCGTGTCGACCGTGTGTCCTTCGTGCTCCGCAAAGCGGGAAATCAGCTCGACGATGTCCCGTTCCGCGTCGGCACCCGCCGCAAAAGCGGTGAAGCACCCGATGGACAGCACCACCAGCGCCGTTACGGCGATTCCACAGAGCCATTTGGATTTTTTCATGGTTTTTTGACCACCTTTCCGTATTCCGACCTTCGTCGGTATTTTCAGCATACACCGGGAATGCGGAATGCGCGTGTGGTCCGTTTGGAATCCGTGTGGAATTTGCGCGGGGGGAAAAATTGCGGGCGGACGCGAGAGGGGGCGCGAGATGGGGAAAAAGGGTGTGCAAATGGGGGCGCAAGCGGGGGGATAAATAAGACGTATGTGGGGGGCGTTTATTTTATACACCAAACAGAAAAGTTTTTGGGGGTTTTCAGGGGGGCTTTTTTCAAAAAGACCCCCTGAATGGGGGCGGGGCAAAACCCCGCAAAGCCGCGTGAAAGGGGGGTGAAGCCCCGCGAATGGGGGCAACGCGCGGCGGAAGGGCGGCGCGGGTGAAACCCCGCAAAGTCCCCTGAATGGCGGGGGTCATTGCTGTTTGTTCTTCCACAGCCGCGCGAGCGTGTGTTTGCGCGCTTTGAGGCGTTCGGCTTCGGCGGGCGTCAGGCAGGCGGACGTCGACGTGAAACCCGTCGCCTCGAAATCCTTGTACTGCCGGTAGAAGTCGTATTCGCGTTCCGAGAGGGGCGCGGCGTCCGCGAGCGAATCCCCGTTCAGCCGCGCGACGAAGTAAGCGTTGCTTTCGGGCGACGGGTTCCGGAAAAATCCGAGCAGATAGTAGGTTTCGGTCGCCGCGTCGGATTCGATGCAGTCGAGCACCTGATTGCCGCCGTCAAAAAGCCGCTCTTCGAGCGAAAAGTCGCTCATGCGGTACACGAGGAGCGAGGAGCAGAGGTCCGCGCGGTAGAGCGGGACGAAAAACCGCTCGCCGTCGGGGGAGAAGCAGCCGATTGTGTCCTGGGGCTGCTCGCCGTCCGCGCCCGTCGCGTAGCGGAATTTCGACAGGAGCCTTCGCTCCGCGAGGTGGTATATCGCCAGCCGCCCCTCGTTGGATTTGACCGCGAACACCTTGCCGTTCGGCGAAAAATAGGCTTGGTACGCGTATTTCAGGTCGCGGAATTTCGCGAGCACGGCGCCGTCCCGCCCGAAAAGGTACACCGTCTGCCCGGTGCACCCGACGCGGTATTCGCCGTTCGTGATGTAGGTTTCGAATTCCTGCATAGGGGACCTCCGTGACGGTAAGGGGGTGGGATTCTCCGGCAAATCGGCACCGTTTCCTTACCATTTTACTTATACCATAGAATTTTTCGTTTGTCAAGACGGGTTTTGCGCCCGCCGGAAAACCGCCGAAACGAAAAAACGCCCCCGTTTCGGCAGGGGCGGTTCGGGCGGGGGACGAACGGGGCGCGCGAAGGCATGTTTTCGGGCAGGGGTTTGGGGAGTCCTGCCGATTTGCGACGGGCGGGTTTCGGAAGGGGAGATTCCCTTTCACCCCTGCATAATCCGATTGAAAATCCGCACCATTTCATCGGGCGATTCCCGAAATCCGCGTTTTATCCACGCATCCAGCAGCCCGAAAAGTGCGTAAGAATAGAAGCGCGCCTGATAGCACGCTTCCGCGTTTGCGCCGTGCGGTGGCATCATGACCTGATAAAAAGCGTCGTAAACAGCCGATTGCATTTTGGCATCGTAAACGACCTGCAGGATATGCTTGATCTCATAGTTGAACCGAAAGAAGTCCTTCGCATTTGCAAGCGCAAATCTGTCGCGAACGGCAATCGCATGTTCGTCTGCCCATCGATTCCAAACCTGTACAAGCTTAAACGTCAGCGCTTCGCTTTTGCCGGTATAGTTACGGAACCAGGTCGCACGACCTACGCCCGCCGTTTCCGCAATTTCTTTTACGGATATTCTTTCGATTTTCTTTTCGCGAAGTAACCGGATGAGCGCATCCGATAAGCATTCCTTTAGGAATTCTGTTGTTTTGCTGCCTCTTGCCATGTTTCCTCCAAAAAAGAAAGATACTTTTCCCGCCGATTTGTCTCAAATCAGCCGCGACCCCTTGAAAAAAAGCGCGAAATCCGTATAATGAAGATACGATTGTATCATTTGCGGTTCATCGTATCCGTTCGATTGTATGATAGCAAATCCTTCGAAGAAAGTCAAGCGATTACGAAAAAACACGGAAAGGCGAAGTTTTAACCGGAGGAGATTTTGAACGCCTCGCAAAAAAATGCCGGAAAAGGAATTTCATAAAGGAAAAGGAGTTCGCTATGCGTGAAACAAAGACAAAGAAAAAGCATACGGGTCGGATTATCCTGCTTGCTGTTTTAGCGGTCATCGTCGTATTGGCAATCGGGATATACGTCTTTTTATCGAAAACATTTTTGATGCGGCACCCCGAATTAAACGGCGAACCGGAAATCGGCAAGTGGTATCGGGTAACGCCCGAAAACGCAAAATCGTCCGACGGTACGGAATGGCACGGAATCTTGAGAAAAGGCTCCGAAAATAAACTGGTCGTTTACTTTTTCGGCGGGGGCGTCAGCATTACCGAAGAGACAAGCAGGGGCGGAAAAGAATTTTTTGCCGAAGATATGACGGGGCAGGATTTTGTAGCCACTTGGGGAATCGGAAGCGACGACGCGGCGAACCCGTTTCGGGATTGGTCGTTTCTGGTGATTCCCTACGCAAGCGGCGATTTCCATAGCGGCACGGGCGAATACCGCTATACGGAAAACGGAAAAGAAAAGGTCGTTTATCATCAGGGCTACACCAACTATTCCGCCTTTGTCGAAGAAGCAAAACAATACGTCGGGAGCCCCGACACCCTGCTGATTACCGGCTTTTCGGCGGGCGGTTTTGCGACGAGTTTGCTTGCCGATGACGTCATCGACCGATTCCCTTCCGCCGAAAACATCACCGTTTGCGTGGACAGCTCGCTTTTGCTCTACGACGGGTGGCACGAAACGGCGCAAAATCTTTGGAAATCGCCCGCCGAAATTGCGGAAAGACTGACGGGCAACAATCTCGTGCTGGACAGTTTAACCGCCTTGCACGACAAACGCGGGGACCGTGTGAAAATCCTGTTCGATTGCTCGGTGCGCGACGACACGTTACTGCAGTATCAGGCGTATATCCGCGAAGGGAAAATGAGCAAAACAAAGGAAAACGGCGACCTTTTCCAGAAAGACCTGAAAGAAATGGTCGAAGGGTTGCGGGAAAATATCGAGGGCGTAGGCATTTATATCTGGGAATATGCCCTTGACGATACGACGAAAAACACCCAACACACGATTCTTTCAAGTCAGGTGTTTGAAAAGCTGAACGGGGAAAAAAGCGTTGCGGCGTGGATAACCGACGCGATAAACGGGGACGTTCGGACCTACGGCTTGGAACTCTTGGATAGGGAGTATTAGAAAGCAGGAACCCTGCCTTCGATACGTTTGGTATCAGGCAGGGTTCGTATTTGGAAGGGCGGAGTCGCGCGAGCCCGCGACGCGGGAAATGTCGTCCGTTTGACGCGATTGCCGGGCGGGGGGCGCTTACTGCTTTTTGACGACCGCGAACATCATTTGCGGGAAATCCGGCTCGACCGCGGTCACGCCTTTTTCGACCGCCGCGAGACCGTTTTGCGTCAGTTCCGCTTCAAAGGTTTGGAAATTGACAATTCTGCAGGACGTTCCGGCAATCCGTACGGTTTTTCCGGAGGGTTCATGGATTCGTTCGTTGAGGTCGAACGCCGTGCGAATATCGGTTTGCCGCTCATAGGTGCCGTCGCCCATCGTGCAAATCAAGGCGATTCCGGAGGGGGTTAAATGCGTGTGGAGGAAGCGATAAAACGCGTTTCGGTCGTCGTCCAAAACGAGCATATGAAGAACAGCCACGGCGTAAATGAAGTCGAATTGACCGTCCATCTCTCCGGCGACGCAATCGACGACTTGAAAACGCGCCGCAAATGCGGGGAACGCTTTCCTGCAAAAGGCGATTGCTTCCGGCGATACATCGGTCGCCAAAAGGTCAAATCCCCGCAAGAGAAGCGGGTGCGCGTCGCGCCCCTCGCCGCAACCGACCTCTAACAGCTTGCTGTCCGGGGAAACGGAAAAGGTGCGAATCGTTTCCGCTACGATGGGGGAGGGACCTTCGCCGAACCATTTCAGGTTTTGTTCATGGATTTGCCTGAACCGGTCGTCATAGGCTTCGTAATATTTCCTGCCCATTTCTTGCCCTCCTTCGTGGAAAAAGCACCGTATTTTTGTGTGTCAAAAGTACGGTGCTTTTTTTGGCTGCGGAAGAAGGATTTGAACCCTCACAAACAGAGTCAGAGTCTGTCGTGCTGCCATTACACAATTCCGC
>CANQTR010000002.1 GCA_947626805.1 uncultured Clostridia bacterium | reverse complement strand
GCGTATGTGGATTTCGGCGGGGAGAGCGTCCTGCCGCTGGTCGACAGGTATGAAAACCTGCTCGTCGTGCAGACCTTTTCGAAGTCCCGTTCGCTTGCCGGTGCGCGACTGGGATTCGCGGTCGGAAACGAAGCGCTCATCGCCGATATGCAGGCGGTCCGCTGTTCGTTCCACCCGTACAACGTCAACCGCATGACGGCGGCGGCGGGCGTCGCCTCGCTGCAGGAAACCGAAACGTTCGAACGCAACTGCCGCGCCATCGCGGAAAACCGCGAATGGACGGCGGACAGACTGCAATCGCTCGGTTTCACCGTCCTGCCGTCGAAAGCGAACTTCCTTTTCGCGTCCTCCGAACGCGTCGGCGGGGAGGAACTTTACCGAAACCTCAAAAAGCGGGGCATTCTCGTGCGGCATTTCTCCGCCGAACGGATTTCCGCATTCAATCGCATTACGGTCGGCACACGCCCGCAAATGGAGCAACTACTCCGTGCCGTCGAAATTATCTGTAAGGAGGCGCCCCTATGAGAAGCGCGCGCATCGAAAGAACCACCAACGAAACCGACATTTCCCTGACCCTCTGCCTTGACGGAAAAGGGGAGAGCACGGTCGCGACCGGAGTCGGGTTCCTCGACCATATGCTGACCCTGTTCGCCCGGCACGGCGGGTTCGACCTGACCGTTTCCTGCAAGGGGGACACGCAAGTGGACGACCACCACACCGTCGAGGACGTCGGTATCTGCCTGGGCAAAGCGTTCGCGCAAGCGCTCGGCGAGAAACGGGGCGTGAGCCGCTACGGAAGCATCGCGCTGCCGATGGACGAAGCCCTGCTGCTCGCCTCCGTCGACCTTTCCGGTCGGGGCGGGTGTTTCCTGTCGCTGGATATTCCGGCGCAAAAAGTCGGGACGTTCGACACGGAACTTTGCGCCGAATTCCTGCAGGCGTTCTCGCAAAACGCGGCTCTGACGCTGCATTTGCGGCAGCTTTCCGGGACGAATTCCCACCACATCATCGAAGGGGCGTTCAAAGCGCTCGCCCGGTCGTTGCGCGAGGCGTGCGCGGTGGACGGTTCCCGCGCCGGGGAAATCCCCTCGACGAAAGGAACGCTCGCATGATTGCCGTCGTGGATTACGGGGTGGGGAATCTGTTCTCCCTACGTTCCTCCCTTCGCGCGGTCGGCGCGGAGGCGTCCGTCACGTCCGACCCCGACGTGATTCGTTCCGCGGAGCGAATCATTCTGCCCGGCGTGGGCGCGTTCGGGGACGCGGCGGCGAAACTTCGCGCGGCGGGGCTCGGCGAACTGTTGCGCGCGGAAGCGGGGAAGGGGAAGCCCCTGCTCGGCATCTGCCTCGGCATGCAACTGCTGTTTGAAAGAAGTTACGAATACGGCGAACACGACGGGCTCGGACTGCTATCCGGGAGCGTCGTGCCGATGGAGGGAAAACTTCCGCCGTCGCTGAAAATTCCGCACATCGGCTGGAACGCGTTGCGGTTCTGCCGCCGGCACCCGCTGTTCCGGGACGTCGGCGAAGGGGACTGCGTCTATTTCGTGCATTCCTTCTACGCCGACGATTGCGCCGACAGCGTCGTCGCGACCGCCGAATACGGGATTTCCCTGACCGCCGCCGTCGCGAAAGGAAACGTGACGGGCTGTCAGTTCCACCCGGAAAAGAGCGGGAACGTCGGGCTTTCGATTCTTCGTGCGTTCTGCGAAAACGAGGTGTGGGCATGATTCTGTTTCCGGCAATCGATTTATACGGGCAAAAAGCGGTCCGTTTGGTACGCGGGGATTATGCGCAAATGACCGTTTACAGCGACCGCCCCGTCGAACTTGCGAAGGAATTCGAGCGGCAGGGGGCGACTCACCTGCATATGGTCGACCTCGAAGGGGCGAAGGACGGGAGCACGCCGCACCTTGCGCTGGTCGGGCGCGTCGCGCGGGAGACCGGGCTTTCCGTCGAGGTCGGCGGGGGGATTCGGCGAATGGAAACGATGGAACGCTACCTTTCCTGCGGGGTGGACCGGGTCATTCTCGGCACCGCCGCCGTGACGGACGAAGATTTTCTATTCCGTGCCGTCGAAACCTACGGCGAGCATATCGCGGTCGGCGCGGACGTGCGGGACGGGTTCCTCGCGATTCGCGGGTGGCTGGAACAGTCGGCGCTGACGCTGGAGGACTTCCTCGCGCGAATGCAGGAAATCGGCGTTCGGACGGTCGTCTGCACGGATATTTCCAAGGACGGAATGCTCGGCGGGGCGAATCTCGCGCTGTACAAAGCGCTTTCCGAACGGTATTCGCTCGACCTCATCGCGTCCGGCGGCGTTTCGTCGCTCGACGACGTGCGCGCCCTGCGGGAAATGGGCGTTTACGGAGCGATTCTCGGAAAGGCGTACTACACGGGAGCCGTCGACCTGCGGCAGGCGCTCGACGAAGCGAAAGGCGGTCCGGCATGATTACGAAACGCATCATTCCCTGCCTCGACGTCCGGGACGGACGGGTGGTCAAGGGGGTCAATTTTCAAGGGCTTGCGGACGTTTCCTCCCCGGTGGAATTGGCGAAATACTACTCCGAAAACGGGGCGGACGAGTTGGTTTTCTACGACATCACCGCGTCCTTCGAAGGGCGGCGGCTGTTCACGGAAATTTTGCGGCAGGTCGCGGAAACCATTTTCATTCCGCTGACCGTCGGCGGGGGTATCAACACGGTCGAGGACTTCGACCGCGTGCTCAAGTGCGGGGCGGACAAGGTCAGCGTCAATTCCGGCGCCCTGCGGGACCCCGAACTGATTCGCGAGGCGGCGAGGCGGTACGGCAATCAGTGCGTCGTGCTTTCGGCGGACGTCAAGCGGGTGAACGGAGAATTCCGCGTCTTTGCGAAAGGCGGGCGCGAGGACACCGGACTGGAAGCGATTCGCTGGATTACGCGCGGGGTCTCGCTCGGCGCCGGGGAAGTGGTGGTCAATTCCATCGACACGGACGGCGTCAAGCGGGGGTTCGATTTGGAACTGCTCGACGCGGTCTGCCGCGCGGTGCGCGTACCCGTCATCGCGTCCGGCGGCGCGGGAACGAAGGAGGATTTCCTGCGTTTGTTTCAGACGCTCCCGGACGTGGACGCGGGGCTTGCCGCCTCGGTCTTTCACTTCGGCGAAATCCGCATTCCCGACCTCAAACGGACGCTCCGCGCGCACGGGGTCGTCGTCAGACTGTAAGCAAGGAAGGAAATTCGTATATGTTACCCATCGAAGAACTGCAATTTGACCGGGACGGGCTGATTCCCGCCGTCGTCGTCGACGCGCTCAGCAAGAAAGTGCTGACGCTCGCGTACATGAACCGCGAAAGTCTGGAAATTTCCATGCGGGAGGGTACGACCTGTTTCTGGAGCCGGTCCCGCAAACAACTTTGGCGCAAGGGCGAAACCAGCGGCAACCGTCAGCACATCGTGTCCATCACCGCCGACTGCGACCGCGACGCGCTCGTCGTACTCGTCGAGAAGGACGGTCCCGCCTGCCATACCGGCGCGGACTCCTGTTTCAACGACACGGTCTTTCAAAGCGATACCCTGCAGGAATTCAGCCTGCAGGGGCTTTACGAACTGCTCGAAGGGCGAAAGAAGGACCGTCCGGAAGGCTCCTACACGACCTATCTGTTCGAAAAAGGAATCGACAAAATCCTCAAAAAGGTCGGCGAGGAATGCACCGAAGTCATCATCGCCGGCAAGGCGGACGACAAAAAGGAAACCGTCTACGAACTTGCGGACCTCGCCTACCACGCCATGGTGCTGATGGTGCAGATGGGCATTACGCCCGAGGACGTGCAGAGGGAACTTGCCTCCCGCCACGTCATCGACCACAAGGTCAAACAGGAAAAAATGACCTGAAAAAACGGACCCTCGGAAACCAACCGTTTCCGAGGGCCCTTCTTTTTATTTTCGTTCAGCCGATGAAAGCGCCCGCGTCCGTCAGGGTCTTTTGGAGCGTCGGAACGTCCACCTTGCCGACGGAAACGTCGGAGCGAACCGCAAGCGCGGCCGCCGTACCCGCCGCCTCGCCGAGCGTGCAGACGATGGGCATGATACGGATAGATGCCTGCGCTTCGTGCGTCGTCGAGATACAGCGCCCCGCGACCAGCAGGTTCTCCGCGTTCTTCGGGAGCAGGCTTCGATAGGGAATCGTGTAGTACTGCCCGTCCGGGAAGAAGTAGTGGGATGTGCCAGAGCCTTCGGGGTTGTGAATGTCGATGTCGTAGTTCCCGGCGGCGATACGGTCATCAAAACGCGTACAGGCGACCAATTCCTCCGCGGTAAGGATATGTTCGCCGTCAATCATGCGGCTTTCCCGCACGCCGGTTTGTACCGCGGACGAAAGGATACGGCAGTCCGCACACCCCGGCACGAACTTCCGAAGGAACTCCCACAGTTCCACTTCCTGCTCGCGCGCCTCGATATCCGCCTGCGTGACGTCCCACGCGTCCACCGGGTTGCGGCGTATCACGCGCGTCGCGTTGAGCCGGATAACGGACGGAATGGTGGTCTGAAACACCATGATGGTGTCCATCGGGTTTTTGATGTAGCCCTTTTTCTGCTCCGCCTGCCAAAGCGGAATGATACTGTCCTGACTCTTCTCGAACAGCTCATGGTTCACGCCGCCGATGAGGAAACAGAGCGTCATCGGCTGACAAAGCCCGTCCGAAGGGCGACCGAGCCGGGTCGGAAATCCCGCGAGAGAGGCGACGTCCGCGTCGCCCGTACAGTCGATAAAAACCTTCGCGCCGAAGGTCATCTGCCCGGACTTGTTCGCGACCGTGACCGTGTTGACCCGGTCGCCTTCGCGCTCGGCGGAAATGGCGTAACTGTTGAACAGCAAGTCCGCCCCGGCTTCAAGCAGTTTGCGGTTGAGCACGACCTTGAGCCATTCCGGGTTGAAACGGTTCGCAATCATTTCGCCGGCCTCCCGCATCGCCGTCACGAGTTCCTCGAAAATCCCGCGTGCGAGGTAAAGCGTTTCTCCCGTTTCGGGAATACGGGTGAAATACCGCATGAACGGGTTGATAGCCATCGTCGCGGGCGCGCCGCCGAGGGCGTTGATACGCTCGATCAGCAGGGTCTTCGCTCCGTTCCGCGCCGATGCGAGCGCCGCCGCCGCTCCCGCGAATCCGCCGCCGATGACGACGACGTCATACGTCCGTTCTACTTGTTTGTTCATTTGTAATATTCCTCCTTCTTGATGAAAAAGTTCTGAACGACCATTACGACAAGCCCCGCCGCCGCGAGCGCGGCGATAATCCAGAACACCGGGTGCGACCCGTTTCCCGCGACCTCCGCGGCGCTTTCCGCGACGGACGACAGTTCGCTGACCGTCGATTCCATGCCGTTTTCCCCCTTTCATCGGACAGTATAGCACTTTTTTCCCGCAAATGCAAGGTTTTTCTTGACATTTTGTTCGCGCGGCGATATAATGGTAGACAGGAAAAAAGGAGTGTGCAAACGGAATGGAATCAATGCACGAAGATATCAAACGCGTGCTTTATACGGAGGAACAGCTCCGCACCCGCGTGCGGGAACTGGGGGAACAAATTTCCCGCGATTACGCCGGGAAAAAGCCGATTTTCATCGGGATTCTCAAGGGGGCAATCATTTTTTACGCCGATTTGCTTCGGGTGTGCGAACTGCCCGTACAGTTGGAATTCATGGCGCTTTCCTCCTACGGAAACGGCACGACCTCCGGCAAACTGGTCTTTAAGAAGGACACGGACGCGGACCTCCGGGGGCGGGACGTGCTGATTGTCGAGGACATCATCGATTCCGGCAACACACTCTACCTGCTCCGGCAGGAACTGCGGAAACGCGAGCCCGCGTCTATCCGCATTTGCGCCCTGCTCGACAAGACCGCCCGCCGGACGGCGGACATCTCCGCCGATTACGTCGGGTTCCACTGCGAGGACGAATTTGTCGTCGGTTACGGGCTGGATTTCGCCGAAAAATACCGCAACCTGCCGTACATCGGCGTGCTGAAACCGGAAATTTACGAGACATAAGTTCCCGTCATACGGGGCAAACACGGCGGAAAGGAGCGACGTATGGACTTTTTTGACGCGCTGACCATGCTCGGCGGGCTTTGCCTGTTTTTGCTCGGCATGAACCTGATGAGCACCAATCTGGAGCTTTGCGCCGGAAAGCGCATGAGCGGTTTGCTGGTAAAGGCGACCGGGACGCCCCTGCGCGGGTTCCTGCTCGGCTTTGCGGTGACGCTGGTCATTCAGTCCTCGTCGGCGACGACGGTCATGGTCGTCGGGTTCGTCAGCGCGGGCATGATGACGCTCCGGCAGTCCGTCGGGGTCATTATCGGCGCAAACCTCGGCACGACGATTACCTCCTGGATGATTGCCCTGACCGGGCTGGAATCCGACGTGTTCCTTCTGCAAATGCTCAAGCCGTCCTCGTTCTCTCCGTTGCTCGCGCTGGTCGGAATCATTCTTCTGACCGCCTGCAAGGGTCGCCGCAAAAAGGAAGCCGGTCTGGTATTGCTCGGTTTCACCGTGCTGATTTTCGGCATCGAGACCATGTCCGGCGCCGTATCCGGTCTGCGCGATTCGCCGCAATTCGGGCAATTGCTCGTCACGTTTTCCTCCCCGTTCGTCGGGGTGTTGCTCGGGACGGGGCTGACCGCAATCATTCAGTCCTCCTCCGCCTCTATCGGTATCCTGCAGGCGCTCTGCTCGACCGGACAGGTCACGGTCGGCCTTGCCATTCCAATCCTGCTCGGACAGAACTTCGGTTCCTGCGTCACCGCCTTGCTCGCCTCTCTCGGCGCGCCGCGCGACGCGAAACGGGCCGCCCTCGTGCACCTCTATTTCAACCTCATCGGCAAGAGCCTTGCCGTCGGCATTTTCTATCTGCTCAACGCGTTCCTTGATTTCCCGTTCCTCGGTTCGTCCGCGTCCGCCGCGGACATCGCGCTGATACACACGGTCATCAACCTCGGCGCCGCTCTGCTCCTGCTGCCGTTCGGCAAACTGCTCGTCGCGCTCACGAAAGTCACCGTGCGGGATGAAGCGGTCCCGTCGCGTTTCCAAAAACTTGACGACCGCCTGCTCGCCACGCCCGCTATCGCGCTTTCCAATTGCGAGGAGGTCGTCGGGGAAATGGCGTCGCTCTCCGTCGAGGCGATTCAGGATTCCCTTCGCGCGTTTGACGGCTATACCAACGAACTCGCCAACCGCGTCCGCGAAAAGGAAGACCTCGCGGACCAGTACGAGGACCACATCGGTTCCTACCTCATCAAAATCTCCGGACATCAGCAACTTTCCGAAAAGGAAGGCAGTGAGGCGACCAAACTTCTGCGCGTCATCGGGGATTTTGAGCGGATATCCGACCACGCGGTCAATCTTCTCGAATCCGTCGAGGAAATTCGCGAAAAGAAAATCCGATTCACCCCGGAGGCGGACGCGGAACTGCGCGTTCTCTGCGGCGCGGTCGGGGAAATCCTTCTGCTCGCGCGGGACGCTTTCCGCGAGAACGATTTTGCGGCGGCGCAGGACGTCGAACCGCTCGAACAGGTCATCGACGGGCTTCGGCAGGAGATTCGTCTGCACCACACTCTTCGCCTGCAAAAGAACGAATGCACCATCGAGCACGGATTCATCCTTTCGGATATCCTCACCAACCTCGAACGCGTGGCGGACCACTGCTCGAACATCGCCGGTTGTATCCTGGAATCCCAGCACGACGAACTGGATATGCACCGCTATCTGTCCGACGTGCGAACGGAAAGCGAGGACTTCCGCCGGCGCTACCGCGAATACCGCAAGAAATATTCGATTGACGACTGAAAAACGGAAAACCGGCGAAACGTCCCGAAAGCGATTCGCCGGTTTCTTCTTTCATGCAATTCTCGAAAACCGCAGCGGAAACAACTTGCCGTACAACTCCCGCAAAAATTCCTCGTCGCTCCCGCCTATCCCTTCGACGGAGGCGACTTCCCATTCCCGAATCGTCAGCGCGTCGTTTTCCAGCGCGTAGACCGCGTGCCGACCGTCCTCGGTATGGCTTTCTCCGTCGTGCAGATAGAGTTTCCCGTCCGAAACGGACCAGTCGCCCGACGAGCGCAAAGAGCCGGAAAGCTGGTCGAATCCGCTCATCACGTCGTCCAGATATTCGTCCATGGAACGGTACCCGATGGACGAAAGAATGTCCTCGACGGTGATGTCGTACCCCTCGGCGGAATCAAGGAAATAGCGGGTATAGCCCGCGCGGAACTGCTCGCGGACCGACGAAAGCGCCGAATCGAGGGCGTCCGCGTCCGGGGAAAAGTCGTACGTCCCGTCCTCCCGAAACGCGAAACGCACGGGGAACGCGAAACCTTCGACGCATAGGTAGTTTCCGAGATCCGCGTCGCTGTGTGAAATGACGCTGTTGAGGAAATCGCTGAGTTCCCACGTCGCCTCCCATTCGCCGAACAGCTTTTCCGCTTGCGACTGCAAGGGAAGCGTGACGGTTCCGTCGGAAGACGCGGCTCCCGCGTCAGACGAAACGCTCTGCCCGGTTTGCGCGCTTTCGGACGGCGGAACGGAAGAAACGGGGTCTCCGTCGTCTTCGCCACAGCCCGCCGCAAGCAGTACGGCGGCAAGCAGGCAGACCGCGAGCAACAGACCGGGCAACCGATTCGACAGGTTCATGATACGTCCTCCTGAATGGTCTTACTCCGTAGAATTGTACCACAGTTTCCCGGTCCTGTCAATCCCTTTCGCGAAAACGGGGGCATTTTCGCCGTCAGCAACGGGACAGATAGCGTTTCAGTTCGTCCACATAGCAACTGCCGATTTCGGTCAGGACCGCATGTTTCCTGACGATATATCCAATCTCCATTTTCCCCTCCGAACCGTCCCCCGCGAAGGGAATGACGGTATAGTCGGGACCGTTCAGCTCCTCACAGATGATACCGGAGCAAAGCGTGTATCCGTTCAGCCCGACCATCAGGTTCAGCATCGTAGCCCTGTCGTTCGCCTTGATGACGCGCGGATACGCGACCGTGCTGTAAATTTCTTCCGCGTAGTAGAAGGAGCCCTCGGCTCCCTGCTCGAAGGACAGGCAGGGGTAGGGGGATAGCATATCGAGCGTTGCGCTTTCGCATCCCGCAAGCGGGTGCCCCTTCCAGACGTACACATACGCGTCGCAATCAATCAGTTTGTGAAAGGTCAGGTCGGCGGCGTCGAGCAGATTCGTAAGCACTTTGTGGTTGAAATTACTTCGATACAGCACGCCGACTTCGCTCCGCCCCGTGCGGACGTCCTCGATAACCTCGCGCGTTTTGGTTTCGCGAATGGCGAATTCGTATGCTTTGGTGTTGTACCGTTTCACCAGTTCCACGAAACTCTTGACGGCAAAGGAGTAGTGCTGGGTGGAAATCCCGAATTTCTTTTTCCGTTCGCCCGTTCCGAGGAATTTCTCCTGCAAAATTTCATACTGGGAATAGACCTGACGCGCGTAGGCGAGGAATTCCAGTCCTTCGTTGGTGGGCGCCATACCCTTTCCGCTACGGTAAAACAGCGCAAACCCCAGTTCGTTCTCCAAATCGCGTACCGCGCCGGTTAGCGACGGTTGTGCAACGTATAGGATTTCCGACGCCTTGTTCAGCGACCCTACCTCCGAAACGGTGAGCACATAATGCAATTGCTGTAACGTCATTTTCGTCCCGCCTTTCCAAACCATTCCGCATTTTGAAAAATCTTCCGAAGGACTCTTGAAAACCCGCCGCATATATGGTATGATACTTGCAAGGGAAACCGTTCGGAAACGGCGGCGTTATCGACGGTCCTTCGATTTTATAGAATATCCATCTGTTTTATAGGCATTATAGCACGCGGAATGTCTGTTGTCAACCCGTTCGGGGAAATTTTGCGACCGGTTTCCGCCGCCCGCTCCGCCGGGTTCGGACGGGCGTTTCGCGTATTTTTCAAAAATACAGGAAAGAAAGGAAGTTTTTCGTCATGACAAGGGAAGAGGCTTGGGAACTGCTGTGCAAATGGAATCAGGAACCGTTTCACCGCCGTCACGCCGTAACGGTGGAGGGCGTTATGCGGTATTTCGCGCGCGAACTCGGATACGGCGAGGAGGAAGATTTCTGGGGAATCGTCGGTCTGCTCCACGATTTGGATTTCGAGGCGTATCCGGAGGAGCATTGCGTCAAGGAACAGGAAATCCTACGGGAACAGGGCGCGGACGAACGGCTTATCCGCGCGGTCGCAAGCCACGGATACGCGCTGACGGTAGATATCAAGCCGGAACACGAAATGGAAAAAGTCCTTTACGCGGTGGACGAACTGACCGGGCTGATTGGCGCGGTGGCGCTGATGCGCCCCTCCAAGAGCGTTTCGGATTTGGAACTGAAGTCCGTCAAAAAGAAGTACAAGACCGCCAACTTCGCCGCGGGCTGTTCCCGCGAAGTCATCGACCGCGGCGCGGAAATGCTCGGCTGGACGCTGGACGACCTAATTAGCCGCACGATTCTCGCCATGCGGAGCTGTGAAGCCGTTTATTCGCAATTCTGACCCCGCAAAAGGAAAAAACGCACGGAAAACGGAGGCACGTATGCCGAATCAATTTGCAAGGACCGAACTCCTATTCGGGCGGGAAGCCATGGAGCGGCTTGCCGCGTCGCGCGTCGCGGTATTCGGAATCGGCGGCGTCGGCGGCTATACGGTGGAGGCGCTCGTCCGCTCCGGCGTCGGCGCGCTGGATTTGATTGACGACGACAGGGTCTGCCTGACGAACCTGAACCGCCAACTGCACGCCACCCGCAAAACGGTGGGGCAGTACAAGGTGGACGTTGCGGCGGAACGCGTCAGGGAAATCAATCCGGACGCGAAAGTCACGGTTTACAAGGTCTTTTACACGCCCGAAACGGCGGAAACGTTCGATTTCACGAAATACGATTACGTCGTCGACGCCATCGATACCGTTGCGGGAAAAATCGCGCTCGCGGTGAACGCGTCCCGCGCGGGGACGCCGCTCATCAGTTCGATGGGCGCGGGCAACAAGCTCGACCCTACAGCTTTTGAGGTAGCGGACATCTACGAAACTTCGGTCTGTCCGCTTGCACGCGTCATGCGGCGCGAACTGAAGAAACGCGGCGTCGAACGGCTGAAGGTCGTCTACTCCAAAGAAACGCCGCTGACGCCGACCCCCACGCCCGAAACGGCGGAGGAAAGCGTCCGGCGGCAGATTCCGGGCAGTAACGCTTTCGTCCCGTCGGTCGTAGGGCTGATTCTCGCGGGCGAGGTTATAAAAGACCTAGCGGGTCTACGGACGCGGGAAGCGCCGCCCCGCGCATAGGTGCGCCTTCCATTGCCGCGCAGGGGTATCGGTTTTTCCGATACCCGCAAATCGGTTTCCCGTATTGGACAAACACCCGCCGTATCTGCTATACTATAGGCAGAAACGGAACTTCGGGAGGCGAAAGCATGAAACGAGAACGATTGGGAAGAAGGACAGTACGGGTTTCCTTTTCCGTACTGCTCAACCGAAATCGAATGTGCCGCCCCGTTCGCGTTCCGAAACCGTTCCGATAAAAAACAGGCGGGCAACCGCGGGAAGGATTTTTCATCATGGCTGACATTCACGATTCCAAAAACTGGGGCTTTGAAACCAAACAACTTCACATCGGGCAGGAGCATGCCGACCCCGCGACCGACGCGCGGGCGGTACCGATTTACGCCTCCACCTCGTTCGTCTTTCATAACGCGCAACACGCCGCCGACCGTTTCGGCTTGCGGGACGCCGGAAACATCTACGGCCGGCTCACCAATCCGACACAGGACGTTTTCGAACGGCGTATCGCCGCTCTGGAGGGCGGCACGGCGGCGCTTGCGACCGCGTCCGGCGCGGCGGCGCTCCACTACACCTTCAGCGCGCTTGCAAAAAGCGGGGAACACATCGTCGCCGCCAAGACCATCTACGGCGGCACCTACAACCTGCTCGCGCACACCCTGCCGCTCACGTCCGGCGTAACGACGACCTTCGTCGACCCCGAAGAGGAGGGCTCCTTTGAAGCCGCCATTCAGCCCAATACCAAAGCCGTCTTCTTTGAAACGCTGGGCAACCCCAATTCCAATATCATCGACATCGAATCGGTCGCGGACGTCGCACACAGGCACGGCATTCCGCTGGTGATTGACTCCACCTTCGCGACCCCGTACCTCATTCGACCGCTCGAACACGGCGCGGACATCGTGGTCCATTCCGCCACCAAATTCATCGGCGGACACGGCACGGCTGTCGGCGGCGTCATCGTGGACGGGGGCAGGTTCGACTGGAAAGCGTCCGGACGTTTCCCGTGGATTTCCGATCCGAACCCCAGTTATCACGGCGTTTCCTTCGCCGACGCGGCCGGTCCCGCCGCCTTTGTTACCTATATCCGCGCGATACTGCTCCGCGACACCGGCTCGACGCTTTCTCCGTTCCATGCGTTCCTGTTTTTGCAGGGACTCGAAACGCTCTCCATTCGCGTGGAGCGCCATGTGGAAAACGCGCTGAAAATCGTTCGGTACTTGAACGCACACCCGCAGGTGGAGGCGGTGCATCACCCGTCGCTGGAAACCGACCCCAGCCACAAACGCTATCAAAAGTATTTCCCGAACGGCGCCGGTTCCATCTTCACCTTTGAAATCAAAGGGGACGCCGAAACCGCGAAGAAATTCATCGATAATCTGGCGATTTTCTCCCTGCTTGCAAACGTCGCGGATGTCAAATCCCTCGTGATTCACCCGGCAAGCACCACCCATTCGCAATTGACCGAAAAGGAACTTCGCGAACAGGGCATCAAACCCAACACGATACGCCTTTCCATCGGCATCGAAAGCGCGCCCGACCTGATAGCGGCGCTGGACGCGGCGTTTCAGGCGGTGAAATAGCGAACGGCAAAAAGAGCCTCCCCGCGGCGGAACAGAACGCCGCGGGAGGCTTTTTTCGATGTGACGCGCATATAATCAGATGTACTTCTGCAAATCCGAAAGCGCAAGCACGGTATACCCGTCCGCGAGCGCGCCGGCACAATACTTCGCGAGCGCGTACCCGGTCGTGCCGTTCAATTGCCCGCAATCGGCGACCGCGCCGGGGGACGGCGCGTCCGTCAGACCGCCCCGACATCCGACACAGACCTGCCCGTACGCCTGCAATGCGGCGGAAAACGCGTCGCCGGGTTCGCCGGACGCGAGGCGGACGAACCGCGGGAACGTCCCGGTCAGCGAAAGAAACCGCTCGTTTTCCTCCGCGAGGTTCGACATGACCCGCTTGCGGGTCGCGCCGCCCGGTTCGCGCTCGAACAGAAGTCCCAATTCCGCGTAGGAAAACTCCGAAAGTTCCGAACGGTGCTCCTCCAGCCAATCGTTCGTCACGAACAGGCACGGGCGCACGTCCATGCCCGCGCAAACGGACCCGAACAGTTCAAGCGACACCCTGCTCTCAATGCCGGTCAGCGAAACGGTGACGGCGCAAAGGGACTGGTCGGTCACAAGCCCGTCGAACGGCCGCATCGCCGGAACGCTTTCGGACTTTCCGCCGCCCCGCCGAAACAAAAGCGCGACGGCGAGAAATACGAGCAATACGAGCGCAAGAATCCGGCGTTTCCTACGCTTTGTCCGTTGAAATGCCACGGTCAACACCCCTTGCAGTGCTTTTTTCGCAAAAAAAGACGTCCGACCGCATGAACTTCCCGCACGGGGACCGCAAAGGTCCCTTTTTTCCTATCCTATGCGGGGAAACCCGTCCGTATGCAAAGAAAAACGGCTCGCCGTCCGCCGACCGCAAGCCGCTTTCGAAAAGTTTTCGGTTTTACTTGTGGGATTCGATGTACGCGGCGACGTCGCCGAGCGTCAGAAGGGAAGGGAGGTCCTCGTCCGCAAAGACGATGCCGAACCGCTCCTCACACATGACAATCAGGTCCGCAAGTTCCAGCGAATTCATGCCCAGCCCGGAAATCAACTCGGTTCCCGGCGTAATCTGCTCCGGTTCAAAATGCATTTCGTTGATTAGAATTTCCTTGATTTGTTCAAACATGGCGTTTTCAATTCCCCCTGTTTTTCAGACTTTATAGCGAATGATTTTCTGGGTCGTAGTCTTTTCGAACTCGGTCTTGCGAAGTTCGATGTTGCGTATCTGCTTGAATACCGGAAGATTCTTGTTGACCTTAGCTACTTCCGCTTTGATGATATCCACGACTTCCTCGTCGGTCTTTCCCTGCAGTCGGTCGAAATCCGGGTAAATGACGGCGGTGATGACATCCTCCTCGACGCCCGGTTGCTTGCGGGCAAGCACGACGCATTCCTTGATCAGGTCGATTTTATAGAGGTGCTCCTCAAGTTCCTCCGGGTAGACGTTCTTGCCGTTGGAAAGAATGATGATGTTCTTCTTTCGTCCGGTGATGAAAAGGTAGCCGTCCTCGTCGAGATAGCCGTAATCGCCGGTACGGAAATACCCCTCGTTGTTGAACGCCGCTTTCGTCGCCGCCTCGTCCGCGTAATAGCCGAGCATGACCTGCTCGCTCTTGACGCAAATTTCGCCGATGGCGTACGGCGGGGCGTCCACCTCCCGCGCGTCCTCCCCGGTCTGCACGATTCTGACTTGCGTCCCGTACGCCGGAAGTCCGACCGAACCGAACTTCATGGCCGTATACGGCACGACGCACACCAGCGGGGAACACTCGGTAATGCCGTACCCTTGACAGACCTTGATTCCGAACTCGCCGAACCGGTCGACCAGTTCCGGGTCCATCGGCGCGCCGCCGCAAATGATGTTCTTCAGCCGCCCGCCGAGCGCTTCCGTCACCTCGGCGAACACCGCGCCGCGCAAATCCACGCCGACCTTGCGGAGCGCTTTCGTCACCTGAATGGCCCGCCGGACCAGTTTTTCCTTGTTCTTCTTGCGAATCTCCTCGCAAATCTTCTTGTAAATCGTCGTCAGGAACAGCGGGACGAGAATCATCGACGTCGGGCGGAAAATCTTGACGTTCCGCAAGAAATACTTCAGGCTGTTGTTGAAACAGACGGTCGCGCCGATGCAGAGCGCACCGAATTCCCCACAGACGAGTTCGTAAGTGTGGTGCAGGGGCAGAACGCTGAACAGCACGTCACCCCGGTGGATATCCACCATATTGAGCGAATGGTAGACGCAAGCGGTCAGGTTATCCTGCGAAAGCAGGACGCCCTTGCTCGTCCCGGTCGTGCCGGAGGTGAATAGGAGCGTGCAGGGCTTTGAAGTGTCGAACCGGGCTTTCGTGTATTCCACATAGCCGTCGGAAAGCAACAGGTCTCCCTTGAGCAGGAGTTGCCGGTAATCCTCATCGGTCTCCTCCTCGCCTTCCGAGCGTTCGGCGTCAAAGTCAAAGACGTATCGTAGGGTCGACAGTTCCGCCCGCCTTGCGTTCAGCATCTCGGCGAAACGGTGGGAGCAGAAAATCGCCTCCGCGCCCGCCCGTTCAAGGAAATTGCAAATCTGGTCCGGCTGAAGTTCCTTGTCCAACGGAACGACGACGCCGCCGCCGCAAACCACGGCGCAAAAGCTCAGCATCCATTCCGGGCGGCTTTCGGAAAGCACCGCAACCGTCGCGGTCCGCAACCCCCTCGCGGCAAGCGCCGTTCCGAGCGCGTCTACCTGGGCGCGGAAATCCCGGTAGGAAATTTCCCCGATGTCGCTCCCTTCCTGAAAGTAACGGTAGAGAATCGCGTCGCCATACGAGGCGGACGCGTAATCGAGCATGTCGCGAATGCTCGCGAACCTTTCGATTTGCGGTTTTGGAAGATAACGTTTCAAGAGCAAACCCACCTTACCGTCAAAATTTGTTGGAATCACTTTATTATACCCTTCGGTCGTGAAATTGTCAAGGGAAAAAGCATAATTTCTTCGTTTCCGCACCAAAATAGTACCGAAAAAGAAACGAAACGAAAGGGGATTTGTATGGATTCAAAAGCCTATCAAACCTACACCGAGTCCCGCGCCAAGCGTTCGCACGTCCTTCGGGACTGTATCCGCGCGTTCTGGGTCGGCGGGCTTATCTGCTGTCTCGGGCAGGCGCTGAACGTGATTTACCAATGGGCGGGGCTGGAGGAAAAGACCGCCGGGCTGTGCGTATCGGTCACGCTGATTTTCCTCGCCGGACTGCTGACCGGAATCGGCTGGTTCGACCGTATCGCGAAATATGCTGGGGCGGGAACGCTCGTGCCGATTACCGGCTTTTCCAACGCCGTCGCCGCGCCTGCCATCGACGCGCGCGCGGAAGGATACGTCACCGGCGTCGCCGCGAAGATGTTCACGATTGCGGGACCGGTCATTGTGTACGGGGCGGTCAGTTCCATTCTGTACGGCGTCCTGTACTACCTGTTCACGCTCTGAAAGGGGGGCTTTCCATGGCGAATAACGGCGTCATTCGATTCACCGGCGGTTGCTACCTCGCGCAAACGGCGACGACGGTCGGCAAAAAGGAAAACCAGGGACCGCTGAACGCCTGGTTCGACGTGTCCGAATCCGACGAATACTTCGGGCAAAGCACCTTTGAGCAGGCGGAAAGCGAAATGGTCCGCCGCAACCTCCGGCTCCTGCTTGAAAAGGCGAACGTGAAAGAGGAGGAAATCGGCGCGGTACTCGGCGGGGACCTCGTCAACCAATGCACCGGGACGAGTTTCGGCATTTCCGGGTATCAAATCCCGTATCTCGGACTGTACGGCGCCTGTTCGACGATAGCGGAAGCGCTGTTGATCGGCGCGTCGCTGGTCAGCGGCGGATTTCTGCCGAGCGCGGTCGCGCTCGCGTCGTCGCATTTCTGCACGGCGGAGCGGCAGTACCGTTTCCCGCCGGAATACGGAAGTCAACGCACCCCGACGTCGCAATACACGGTCACCGGAACGGGCGCGTTCCTGCTGACGGCGGAGGACACGGGAATCCGCGTCGCGGACGGCGTGCTCGGCGTCGTCACGGACGGCGGTATCACCGACGCGAACAATATGGGCGCGGCGATGGCGCCCGCGGCGGCGGATACGATTCTCCGCTACTTCGACCACAGCGGGCGCTCGCTTGCGGACTTCGACGCGGTCGTTACCGGCGACCTCGGGCAGGAAGGGCTCGAACTGACCGACGAACTTCTGCAAAAATGCGGTCTGGACATCGCCCCGAAGCATCTCGATTGCGGCGTGCTGATTTACGACGCAAAGAAGCAGGATATGCATTCCGGCGGAAGCGGTTGCGGCTGCCTCGCGTCGGTGCTCGGCGGCTACTTCTTTCAACGAATACGGCGCGGAGAACTCGGACGGATCCTCGCCGTCGGCACCGGCGCTCTGCTGAGCGCAAACAGTGCGTTTCAGAAGCTGTCCATTCCGTCCGTCGCGCACGCGGTGTGCCTCGAATCCACGACCGGAAAGGGGGCATAACGCATGGATTGGTTGCAATTTTTCCACGCTTTCTGGGTCGGCGGACTGTTTTGCGTCGCCGCGCAATTGCTGATAGACCTGACCAAACTGACGCCGGCGCGCATTCTGACCGGGTACGTTTGCGCGGGCGTGGTGCTCAGCGCGGTCGGGCTGTACGGCCCTCTCAAGGAATTTGCCGGGTGCGGCGCCGCCGTCCCGCTGACCGGGTTCGGTCACGCGTTGGCGGAGGGCGTACGGGAGGCGGTAAAGACCGACGGTCTGCTCGGCGCGCTTTCCGGCGGTCTGACCGCCGCGGCGACCGGCGTTTCCGCGTCGCTGTTCTTCGCGCTCATCTGGAGCCTGCTGTTCAAGTCAAAGCAAAAATAGCAAACCGAAAAAACGGGATACGCGGTCCTCGCCGCGCGTCCCGTTTCGCTTTTTCCGTTCCCGCGCACGGAAATTTCTTCCCGAAAGCGGCTTGACGGAAAGCGCGGAATATGCTATACTGTCCGTGTTATGCGCGATTTCGACAAAGAAAGGTGTGCAAAATGGACGGAAAAGTTCGCTTTCGGCTGTTCCGCGAAATGGGGTTCGCCGGATACGCCCTTACCAATTTCCTCTGTATCAACGGCGAACCGGTTTGCGCTTTGGAAAACGGCGACAGCGCCGACATGACGGTCGACCGCGCGCCCGTATACTTTATCCACGACGTCAACAGCATCGAATACAACTGCTTTCTGCCGCATTCGTCGGATTCTTACGAAATCGAACTTCGCCGCACCGGGTGGAAGGACCGCGACGAAAACGGGGTCTTTTATTTGCACGAAAACGGCGGGGAAGTCCAACTTTCGCCGTTCCGCATGGACAAATTCTTCGAAGCGTCGGCAATCCGGCAAACCTTCCTTTCGCTGAGCGAGCCGGAACAGGTGCTGGTCCGCGTGCTGGAATTCCGCAAAGCCGTGCGGGAAGGCGCCGACATCGTGCTGAGCAGCCCGAAAAGCGAGGAAATGCTCTACGCGGTCCTTCATATCGGCGCAAAGCGGTATGCAACGCTGTTCGGCGAAATACTCGGCACGCTGTTCGCGGGGGAATCCCTGCCGCTCGACGTATTTCCGTTGGAGGTGCGAGAGGACGCGTTTGTGCGGGAGGCGGTCGAACGGGTCCGGCAGGCGGAGAAAAACGGCGACGCGGAAAGGGAACTGAACCGCTGTATCGCGACGTTCATTTTGGAGCAATTCCTGAACAAAGCGTAATTTCTATGTCCCGTTGCGCGTTCGCCGCATATCGTTTACAGTAAGGAGGAAACGATATGCAACGAATGAACCATGCAACGGCTGTCGCCGATATCGTCGGCGGGGAATCCGCCCCGGGTATTTCCGGCACGGTCAAATTCTATCAAAGGAACGACGGCGTTCTGGTCGTCGCCGAAATCAACGGTCTGCCGGACACGGAAACGGGCTTTTTCGCGTTCCATATCCACGAGGGGAAGGACTGCCGCGGCGCGGGCTTTCCGAACACGGGAAGCCATTACAATCCCTACGGGCGGGAGCACCCCAACCACGCCGGGGACCTTCCGCCGCTGCTGTCGGCGAACGGGACGGCAAGTCTTGCGGTGCTGACCGACCGCTTTGCGCTGCGGGACGTCATCGGTCGGACGGTCGTGATTCACGGCGACCCGGACGATTTCAAAACCCAGCCGTCCGGAAACGCCGGGACCAAAATCGCCTGCGGGGTGATACGCAAAGGGTAAGGCGGTCGAATATCGTACAGAAAAGAGGGGAGAATCCGTGCGGAAAAGCATTTGGGTCGAGCCGGCGATTCGTCCGAAAGAGGACGCCTTCGCATTCGTGCAGACCCTGTTTTGCGAGGGAGAGGACTGCATTTTCCGGCAATGGCTCCCGCGGTTCTACTTCCTCTGCCCGCAAACGCTCCTGCCAGCGCTCGCGTACGTTTCGCTGTTCGCCCTTCCGTTTCTGGTCCCGCGCACTTGGCGAATCCCGCTCCTGTTCTGGTTATCCCTCGGCGGGGTTCTCGTCTTGCGGACGTTCCTGCTCCGCACGGCGTGCGCGAATCTGCTCGTCGTGACGGAGAAAGCGGTTTATCTGTACTACCGCTGTCAGGCGGAACGGGTCGACAGGATTTGCTGGGCGGAGGTCAAGCAGGTCCGATTTCGCCCGTGGCGGCTTTTCCCGTCCTTCGCGACGGTCAGGATTTGCCGCACCGGGCGTCCGTTCCAACGGTTCTCCCCGTTCCGCGCCTACCGCCGGAAAAAGACCCTTCGCGAACGGCCGGAAACCGTCGATTTTCAGGCATTCTCCCTGACCGAGCCGCACGCGCTCCGTCTGGTCGTCCGCGCGCACGGCGAACTGTACGAACGGTGCAGACTCCTGCAATCGACGGGGAAAATGTCCCTCTCCCTTTCCCGAAAAGAGCGCACGCGCGCAAACCGGCGGGCGGACAAAGCCCAAACCGCGAAATAGCGCGCACTCGCGTTCACCCCCGCGATTCCTCCCACATAGAATGATACTGTATCAACCGATTGGGAGGAACAACCATGGCACTTTTCACCAATCAGGCGAAACTCTCCTACGACGCGACGACCCTGCGCTCCAATCTCGCCGTCGGCGAGGTGCGACCCGCGCTGTCCATCCGTAAAACCGCCCTGAGCGGCGACTACCGCGTCGGCGGTACGGCGGTGTATCTGGTAACCGTCGCGAACGAAGGGGAAAACGACTTCTCCGGGCTGACCCTGACGGATTCGCTGGGCGCTTACGCGTTCGGGCAGGGGACGCTCTATCCGCTGACGTATCAGACCGATTCCGCGACGCTCTGGGTAAACGGGGTCCTGCAGTCCGCGCCGACGGTTTCCGCGGTTCGTCCGCTGACCGTGACGGGGCTGACCGTTCCCGCCGGCGGGACGCTGCAATTCGTCTATCGCGCGACGGTCAATTCGTATGCCCCGCCCGTTTCGGGCGGACAAATCCGCAACACCGTTTCCCTCACGGGCGCGCCTCTCACGCAAACGCTTTCGGCGAGCGAAACGGTCACGGCGGCGTTCGTCCCGGCGCTCGCCATCGCGAAATCCATCCTACCGGTACCCGTTCTGGAAAACGGCAGGCTGACCTATACGTTCGTCCTGCTCAATACCGGTTTCGCCGACGCGGACGCGGGGGAACGCGTCGCGGTCAACGACCTGTTCTCACCAATCCTGCACGATATCACGGTCGCGCTCGACGGCGAACCGCTGTCCGCCCCGTCGCAATACACTTACAACGAAGCGACCGGACTTTTCCAGACCGTACCCGGACAAATCACCGTTCCGGCGGCGACCGCCGTGCAGGACGCGCGAACCGGCGAATGGTCGGTCACGCCCGGCAGCGCGACGCTTCAGGTAAGCGGCATGCTTTGATTTTCCCGCGTTCCCGCCTTTTCTGCAAGGGAAAGGCGGGCTTTCTTTGGTTGCGGATTTCGCATACATACGCCTTTGCACACTTGCGCGGACACGTCATATTCTGAAAACGGGACACGCATTCCGGCTTTCCTTACGCGAACGCGTGCGGAAAGCGTTTTTTTCAAATTTTGCGGAAAAAAGGTTTGACTTTTTCGTCAAATCATGATAGTATAGGATAGGATTGGTAAAGCACTTGCATTTTGATTCGTATTTTAAAGGAATGAGTAAGAGATGACACAGAAAAAGAAGGTTTTCACCGGTGCGGGGGTCGCACTGATTACGCCGTTCCGGGACGGGGAAGTCGATTATCCCGCTTTGGAGCGCATTCTTGAACAGCAGATAGCAGGCGGCACCGACGCCATCATCGTCTGCGGAACCACCGCCGAGGCGGCGACGCTGACCGACAGGGAACACAAGGAAATCATCGCCTTCAGCGTCGAAAAGGTCAACCACCGCGTTCCGGTCATCGCCGGGGCGGGTTCGAACCACACCGACTACGCCATCGAACTGACCCGCTTCTCGAAGGACGCCGGGGCGGACGCGGTGCTATTGGTCACGCCGTACTATAACAAGGCGAGCCAAAAGAGCCTTGTGCGGCACTTCCAGATGATTGCCGACGCGGCGGACATCCCCAATATTCTCTATAACGTCCCGTCCCGGACGGGACTGAATATCTCCGTCAACGCTTACCGGGAACTCGCCAAGCACCCGAACATCGTCGCGGCTAAGGAGGCGAGCGGCAACCTGTCCGCCATTCTGCAGGTCTTTGAGGCTTGCGGGGACGACCTCGCGATTTACAGCGGCAACGACGACCAAATCGTCCCGCTCATGGCGATGGGCGCGCTGGGCGTGATTTCCGTGCTTTCCAACGTCATGCCCCGCGAAACCCACGACCTGACGCAACTTTGCCTCGACGGGAACTTCCGGGAGGCGGCGAAGCGGCAATTGGAGTACCTCCCGCTGATTAACGGGTTGTTCATGCAGGTCAACCCCATCCCGGTCAAAGCCGCGATGGCGAAGATGGGCTACTGCACCGGGGAAATGCGTATGCCGCTGTGCGAAATGGACGACGCGGACAACGAAAAACTCTATTCGCTCATGCGGGACGCCGGTCTGCTCTGAACCGGCGCGGACGTACACAAAGAAAGGACGAAAAACATGACGGATTTGATTCTCAACGGCGCCTGCGGCAGAATGGGTCGGGCGGTCGCGGAAGCTGCGGCTTCCGCCGGCGTCCGCGTCGTCGCGGGCGTCGACCCTTTTGAAAAGCCCTGCGATTTTCCGCTGTACCGCTCGCTCGACGACGTGACCGAGTGCGCGGACGTGCTGGTGGACTTCACGGTGCATACCTCCACACCCGACCTGTTGCGGTTCGCCGAGCGGACCGGGACCCCGATGGTCGTCGCGACGACCGGGCATACGCCGGAGGAACTCGACGCGCTACACCGCATTTCCGCGCAATGCGCCGTACTGCATTCCGGGAATATGTCGCTCGGCGTGCACCTGCTCATTTCGCTCTGCCGTCAGGCGGCGGCCGTCCTCGGCGGGAAAGCGGACGTCGAAATCATCGAAAAACACCACAACAAAAAACTCGACGCCCCGAGCGGCACGGCGCTGATGATTGCCCACGCGATTCGCGAGGTATTGCCCGGCGAGACCGACCTCGTATACGACCGCACCGACCGTCGGTGCGCCCGCCCGAACGCGGAAATCGGCATCAGTTCGATTCGCGGCGGAAACATCGTCGGGGAGCACGAAGTGCTGTTCTGTTGCGGGGACGAGGTGGTTTCCGTCAAGCACACAGCCATCGGGCGCACCCTGTTCGCGCAAGGCGCGCTCCGCGCGGCGGAATTTCTCAAGGGGAAACAGAGCGGCTTTTTCACGATGGAGGACCTCTTGCGGGAGGCGTTACAGGCCCCCGCGAAAGCATAGGAGGGAGCGAATGGAACTTCGGTTTACCAAAATGCACGGTTGCGGGAACGACTACGTCTATTTTTCGGAATTCACGCAAAGCCTGCCGGACCGTGCGGCGCTCGCGCGGAAGGTGTCCGACCGTCGGTTCGGCGTCGGCGGGGACGGCGCGATTTTCATCGGCCCGTCGGACCGCGCGGACGCGAAGATGCGTATTTTCAACGCCGACGGAAGCGAGGCGCAAATGTGCGGCAACGGAATCCGCTGTGTCGCGAAATTCCTGTACGACGAGGGAATCGCCCGAAAGGACGTCCTGCGAATCGAAACCCTTTGCGGGGTGAAGGAGATTCGCTTGCAATTTGCCGACGGCGAGGTAATCGGAGCGGCGGTGGAGATGGGACAAGCGATTCTCGACCCGTCGCGTATCCCGGTCCTGCTGAGCGGTCCGTCGGTCGTCGACCGTCAAGTGCAAATCGGCGGAAACGCCTGCCGTATCACTTGCGTCAGCATGGGCAACCCGCACTGCGTGGTATTTACGGACGACCCGTCGGCGCTACCGCTCGCGGAACTCGGTCCGGCGTTCGAATATGCGCCGCTGTTCCCGGAGCGCGTCAACACGGAATTCGTGCGCGTCGCGAATCGGACGCACCTGCATATGCGGGTCTGGGAGCGCGGGAGCGGGGAAACCCTCGCCTGCGGGACCGGCGCCTGCGCCGCCGTCGTCGCCGCCGTCGAGAACGGCTTTTGCCCGAAGGGCGAACCGATTACCGTTTCCCTGCGCGGCGGGGACTTACAAATCACCTATACCGACGAACAGGTCCGCATGCAGGGGCCGGCCGTAACGGTCTGCCATGGGGTCTACCTGTTCGACGAAACGAAATGAGGAAACCATGAAAATCAACGGAAATTTCAAGAATTTACAGGACAGTTACCTGTTCGCGACGATAGCGAACCGCCTGAACGACTACCTCGCCGCCTACCCGGACGCCCCGGTCATCAAGATGGGCATCGGCGACGTCACGCTCCCCCTGCCGCAAGTCTGCGTCGACGCGATGGTCGACGCGAGTCGGGAAATGGGGGTCAAGGAGACCTTCAAAGGCTACGGCGACTACCCCGGCTACCCGTTCCTGCGGGAGGCCGTGCGGGGGTATTACCACTCCTTCGGCGTGGAACTGAAACCGAACGACGTGTTCATCTCCGACGGCGCCAAAAACGACGTGGCGAACCTGCTCGACCTGTTCGCACAGGAGAATACCGTGCTTGTGCCGGACCCGGTCTACCCGGTGTACGTCGATACGAACGTCATGGCGGGGCGGAAGGTGGTCTACATCGACGGCAACGCGGAAAACGGTTTTACGCCCGCCCCCGACCCGTCCGTCGACGCGGATTTGATTTACATCTGCTCGCCGAACAACCCGACCGGCGCGGTCTATACCCGCGACGGGCTGAAAGCGTGGGTGGATTACGCGAACGAGCGGCAGGCGCTGATTCTGTTCGACGCCGCTTACGAGGCGTTCATCGAGGAGCCCGAATGCCCGCACTCCATCTTCGAGATAGAGGGCGCGCGGACCTGTGCGATTGAGATTTGCTCGCTTTCCAAAACGGCGGGGTTCACGGGGACGCGTTGCGGCTACACGGTCATTCCGGAAGAGCTCGAACGGGAAGGCGAATCCCTCAACCGCCTCTGGCTGCGCCGGCAGTCCACCAAACACAACGGCGTTTCCTATATTATCCAGCGCGGCGCCGCCGCGGTCTTTACGCCGGAAGGGCTCGCGCAATGCAAGGAAAACATCGCCTACTACAAGGCGAACACCCGTCTGCTCGCGGGCGTTCTGGAGGAGAAGGGGATTTTCTACACCGGCGGAAAGAACTCTCCCTACGTCTGGCTTCGCGCGCCGGGCGGAAAAAAGAGTTGGGACTTCTTCGACGAACTGCTCGGGAACCTCCATATCGTCGGCACGCCGGGCAGCGGATTCGGCAGAAACGGGGAAGGGTACTTCCGCCTGACCGGTTTCGGGAGCCGCGAAAACACCGAAATCGCTGTCGAACGTATCCGCAAAGGGCTGTGATTTGCATTTTTGAGGAAAATCTATTGCAGAATCCGTCATATAATGGTCAGTTTTCGGCATTTGGTTTGTTCTATTTACGAGAAAATGCAATTTTTGCTATTTTTTCATTCATTCTCGGTTGACAGAATCGCGCCGGTGTGCTATACTGTCTCTATCAGCATACGAAAGGGAATGAACTTCCGATGACGGACTACAATACGGACAAAAAAATGGACCTGCAAACGCTGTTCTGCAAAATGCGCAAGAACGAGCCGTTTGAAGAGTCCCTCTATACGAAATACGGCGTGCGCCGCGGACTGCGCAACCAGGACGGCACCGGCGTCGTCGCGGGCATTACGCGTATCAGCAACGTGCACGGCTATGTCATCAACGAGTACGAACGCGTCCCGTGCGAGGGCGAACTGCGCTACCGCGGAATCGACGTGCAGGACATCGTGAACGGCTGCCTGCGGGACGACCGGTTCGGGTTTGAGGAAACCGTTTGGCTGTTGCTGTTCGGCTATCTGCCGACCGAGCAGGAAATCGTCGCGTTCAATTCGCTCATGGAGGAGTACCGGGTGCTCCCGCACGACTTCATCGAGGACATGATCCTCAAGGCGGCGAGCCGGGACATCATGAACAAGATGGCGCGGAGCGTCCTTGCGCTGTACAGTTACGACGAAAACCCGGACGACCTCTCAATGGAGAACGTCCTGCGGCAATCGCTCTCGCTGGTCGCCCGTCTGCCGAGCATCATGACGGCGGGATACCAGGCGAAAAAGCACGTCTACGATACCCAGGATTACTTCATCTACGCGCCGCTGCAGGGATTGAGCACGGCGGAGAATATCCTGTCCATGCTCCGCGTCGACCGCTCCTATACGCGCGAGGAGGCGCTTTTGCTGGACAAATGCCTGATTCTGCACGCCGAGCACGGCGGCGGGAACAACTCGACGTTTTCCGTCCGCCTTTTGACCTCCTCCCGAACGGATACCTATTCCGCGCTCGCGGCGGGCATCGGTTCGCTGAAGGGTTCGTGGCACGGCGGCGCGAACATCAGCGTCAATAAAATGCTCGACGAAATCCGCGCGAACGTCCGCGACCCGCACGACGACGAGGAAATCAGCGCCTATCTGCAGAAAATCTTCCGCAAGGAGGCCGGCGACGGCAGCGGGCGTATCTACGGCATGGGCCACGCGGTCTATACCAAGAGCGACCCGCGCGCGAAAATCCTCAAGGCGGAAGCCGGAAAGATGGCGGAGGAGCGGGGATTCGGCGAGGACTTCCTGCTGCTCGACGCGATAGAGCGGCTCTCCCCGGCGATTCTCGCGTCCAAGCGCAACGAGGACACGGTCTGCGCGAACGTGGATTTGTATTCCGGTTTGGTATACCGAATGCTGCGAATCCCGCCGGAACTGTTCACCCCGCTGTTCGCGGTGTCCCGTTCGGCCGGCTGGTGCGCGCACCGCATGGAGGAATTGGCGACCTGCCACCGAATCATGCGTCCCGCCTACCGCGCCAACCTCGACCAACTGCCGTATGTGCCGCTCGCGGAGCGAAAAGAAAAAGCCAACTGAACCTACCGAAAGGATTTTGACGATGGGAAGCACACTTGCGCAAAAAATCATTCGCGCGCACCTTCTGGAAGGGGAGATGCGCGTCGGACAGGAAATCGGTCTGCGAATCGACCAAACGCTCACGCAGGACGCGACCGGGACCATGGCGTACCTCGAATTCGAAGCGATTGGAATCCCGCGCGTCCGCACGGAACTTTCCGTCGCGTATATCGACCACAACACCCTGCAAAGCGGGTTTGAAAACGCCGACGACCACCGCTACATTCAGTCCGTCGCGAAGAAACACGGGCTGTATTTCTCCCGCCCCGGCAACGGAATTTGCCACCAGGTACATCTGGAGCGTTTCGGCGTGCCGGGAAAGACGCTCATCGGCTCGGACAGCCACACGCCGACCGGCGGCGGGCTCGGAATGCTCGCGTTCGGCGCGGGCGGTATGGACGTCGCGGTCGCGATGGGCGGCGGGACCTACTACATCACGATGCCGAAGATGCTCCGGGTCAACCTGACCGGACGCCTGCGCCCGTGGGTGTCCGCGAAGGACGTGATTCTTGAAGTCCTGCGCCGTCTGACGGTCAAGGGCGGCGTGGGGAGAATCGTCGAGTACGCCGGAGAGGGCGTCGAATCCCTCTCGGTCCCGGAACGTGCGACTATCACGAACATGGGCGCGGAACTCGGCGCGTCGACTTCGATTTTCCCGTCCGACGAGGTGACGAGGGCGTTCCTGAAAGCACAGGGAAGGGAAGGGGACTGGGTCCCGCTTTCCGCCGACCCGGACGCCGTCTACGACGAAGAAATCACGGTCGACCTGTCCGCGCTTGAGCCGTCCGCCGCCTGCCCGCACAGCCCGGATAACGTCAAAACCGTCCGGGAAATCGGACCGATACGGGTGGACCAGGTCTGTATCGGTTCCTGCACGAATTCCTCGCTTTCGGATATGCTGAAGGTCGCGTCGATTTTGAAAGGCAAAACGGTCGACGAACACGTCAGCCTGTCCATCGCGCCCGGCTCGAAACAGGTCTACAATATGCTCGCCGCCTGCGGCGCGCTTTCGGACATCATTTCCGCCGGTGCGCGCGTATTGGAATGTGCCTGCGGCCCGTGCATCGGCATGGGGCAGTCGCCGAACAGCGCCGGCGTGTCCCTGCGGACGTTCAACCGCAACTTCGAGGGGCGAAGCGGTACGAAAGACGCGCAAGTGTACCTCGTCAGCCCGGAAACGGCGGCGTATTCCGCGCTCCGCGGCGTGCTTTCCGACCCGCGGGAACTCGGCGAACAGCCGGCGTTCCCCCTGCCGGAGCATTTCCTGCTCAACGACAACATGGTGATTCCTCCCGCTCCTCCCGCGGAGGTGGAACAACTGGAAATCCTGCGCGGACCGAACATCAAGCCGTTCCCGGTCAGCGGACCGCTCGCCGAGGACATTTCCTGCGAATGCACGCTGAAGGTCGGCGACAACATCACGACCGACCACATCATGCCCGCCGGGGCGAAAATCCTGCCCTATCGGTCGAATATCCCGTACCTGTCCAAGTTCTGTTTCGCCGTCTGCGACGAGGGATTTGCGGAGCGCTCTAAGCAAAAGGGGAGCGGCATCGTCGTCGGCGGGGAGAACTACGGACAAGGCTCCTCGCGGGAGCACGCGGCGCTCGTGCCGCTGTATCTCGGCGTCAAGGCGGTCATCGTCAAGTCGTTCGCCCGCATTCACGTCGCGAACCTGATTAACGCCGGAATCCTGCCGCTGACGTTTGCGGACCCGGCGGACTACGAAAAAATCTCGCAAGGGGATTCCCTGCGGCTCGCCGGTATCCGCGAGGCGATTTCGCACGGTTCGACCGCGATGCTCGAAAACCTGGCAAACGGGGAAAAAATCCCGCTGAACGTAGAATTTTCCGAGCGTCAGCGCCGCATTCTGCTCGCGGGCGGACTGCTCAACGATACGAAAGGAGCCTGAACGTTCATGGCCAAAATCCAAATGAAAACCCCGCTTGTCGAGATGGACGGCGACGAGATGACCCGCGTGATTTGGCAGGAAATCAAGGATATCCTGCTCCTTCCGTTCATCGACCTCAAGACGGAATACTACGACCTCGGCCTTGCGCACCGCAACGATACCGACGACCGGGTGACGGTCGACGCCGCGGAGGCGACCAAAAAATACGGCGTCGCCGTCAAGTGCGCCACCATCACGCCGAACGCGGCCCGTATGGACGAGTATCACCTCAAGAAAATGTGGAAAAGCCCGAACGGGACCATTCGCGCCCTGCTCGACGGGACGGTATTCCGCACGCCAATCGTCGTCAAGGGCATCGAGCCCTATGTCAAGTCCTGGAAAAAGCCGATTTCCATCGCCCGTCATGCGTACGGGGACGTCTACAAAGCGTCCGAAGTGCGCGTTCCGGCGGGCGCAAAAGCGGAAATCCTCGTCACCGACCGCGACGGCAGGGAAACGCGGACGCCAATCCACGACTTTCAGGGCGACGGCGTCGTGCAGGGGATGCACAACCTTGACGGCAGTATCATCTCGTTCGCACACGCCTGTTTCCGCTATGCGCTGGAACAGAAAAAGGATTTGTGGTTCTCGACGAAGGACACCATCAGCAAGACCTACGACCACCGTTTTAAGGATATATTCGCCGAAATTTACGAGCAAAACTATCGCGCCGACTTCGAAAAAGCGGGAATCACGTATTTCTATACGCTCATCGACGACGCGGTGGCGCGGGTGATACGCTCGGAAGGCGGTTTCATCTGGGCTTGCAAGAACTACGACGGGGACGTGATGTCCGATATGCTCGCGACCGGATTCGGGTCGCTTGCGATGATGACGTCGGTTCTGGTATCGCCAGACGGCGTTTACGAGTACGAGGCCGCGCACGGCACCGTACAGCGCCATTACTACAAACAACTCGCCGGGGAAGAGACCTCGACGAACTCCATTGCGACCATCTTCGCGTGGAGCGGTGCGCTCCGCAAGCGCGGCGAACTGGACGGTCTGCCGGAACTCTGTGCTTTCGCGGATAAACTGGAAAAAGCGTCCGTCGACACGATTGAAAGCGGGGTCATGACGAAGGACCTCTACCTGATTTCCTCGCTGCCCAATAAAAAAGCGGTCAATACGACCGAATTCCTGCAGGAAATCGCCAAACGGTTGTAAAGCAATCAAAAATGGATTTCACAAACGAACGTATTTTGCGAATCGCCATGCGGCAATCCGCGCTCGACGCCAACTGTGACGAGGAGGACTTTTTGCGGGACGAGAACGTCATCGTTTCTTCGTCGAAAAATCCGCATGCCAGAAAATATCTCGAACTGCCCCTGGACTGCAACCTGATTTCCTACGGGAACAACATCGTCGCCTCGATTCGTGAAGCATATCGCGAAATCGTTTCGGACTATATCGGTCGTTTTCCCGTCGCGCACTGTTTCGAAACGCCGAATCTGCACGTTCTGAACGACGAAATGCAGAAAAACGGGTCGCGCGTCTGCTTTATGGCGGAGTATTTCCTGCCCGATATCACGGCGCTGAAGGCGCTTGACTGCCCCTACGAAAGCAGGACATTATATCCGGCGGATTTCCGAACCCTTTATACGGACGCATGGCGCAACGCGCTATGCGAAAAGCGGCGCGAACTGGACGTTTTGGGCGTCGGCGCGTACGACGGCGAAACGCTTGTCGGGCTTGCCGCCTGTTCCGCCGATTGCGAAACGATGTGGCAAATCGGCGTGGACGTCCTTCCCGCGTATCGCAAGCAAGGCGTCGCGTCGGCACTCACGAGCCGATTGGCGCTTGCGATTCTGGAGCGGGGGAGGGTCCCGTTCTATTGCGCCGCGTGGTCGAATCTTCCGTCCGTCCGCAACGCAATCCGAAGCGGATTCCGCCCCGCGTGGGTGGAAACCACCGTCAAAAGCGCCTCTTTTGTCGATGAAATGAACGGCATACATTCCCGATAACGTTTTCGCGGGACGTATGCCGTTCGTTTTGCTTTTCAGTTCTTCAGCGAATGAATCGGGGCGGGTATCAAGCCGCCGCGCGATATGAACCGGTCCGGGTCCGCCCGATTGATACGCATGACCGGCGCGTCCCCTAAAAGACCGCCGAAGGAGAGGGATTCGCCCTCTTTTTTTCCGATAGCGGGAATGACGCGGACCGCCGTCGTCTTTGTATTCGCAACGCCGATGGACAGTTCGTCCGCAATCAGCGCGGAAATGACCGCGGCGGACGTGTCGCCGGGAATCGCAATCATATCCAGCCCCACCGAGCAGACCGCCGTCATCGCCTCCAATTTTTCGACGGTCAGACATCCGCTTTTCGCGGCGGCAATCATACCTTCGTCCTCGGACACCGGAATGAACGCCCCGGAAAGCCCGCCGACCCGCGAGGACGCCATGACGCCGCCTTTCTTGACCGCGTCGTTGAGCAACGCAAGCGCCGCCGTCGTCCCACAGCCGCCGCAACAGCCGACCCCCATCGCCTCCAGAATCCGCGCGACCGAATCGCCGACGGCGGGCGTAGGCGCGAGGGACAGGTCGACGATGCCGAAGGGAACGCCGAGCCGTTTGCTCGCTTCCCCCGCAATCAACTGCCCCATGCGAGTGATTTTGAAGGCGGTTTTCTTGATGACCTCGGCAAGTTCCTCAAACGGGGCGTCCGGGCATTTTTCAATTGCCGCGCACACCACGCCTGGACCGGAAACCCCGACGTTGATAACGCAATCGCCCTCGCCGACGCCGTGGAACGCGCCTGCCATGAACGGATTGTCCTCCGGCGCGTTGGCAAACACGACCAGCTTCGCCGCGCCGATGCACTGCCGGTCCCGCGTCAGTTCCGCCGTCCGGCGAATAATCTGCCCCATGCGGGCGACCGCGTCCATGTTCAGCCCCGCTTTGGTCGTCGCCGCATTGACGGACGCACAGACCCGCTCGGTGGACGAGAGCGCTTCGGGAATCGTATCGATTAAAGTTCGTTCGGATTCCGTTGCGCCTTTCGGCACCAAAGCGGTGTAGCCGCCGATGAAATTGATTCCGAGCGTGTCCGCCGCACGGTCCAGCGCACGGGCAATCCGAAGGAATCCCTCGGCGTCCTGCCCGGCGCCGACCAGCGAAATCGGCGTGACGGACACCCGTTTGTTGACGATTGGAATGCCGTATTCCCGTTCCAATTCCTCGCCGACCCGAACGAGGTGTTCGGCACGGGTGGTGACGGTATCGTAGATACGGTCCGCAAGACCTGCCGGGTCGCCCCCCGCACAGCGAAGAAGGGAAATCCCCATCGTAACGGTACGAATATCGAGATGCTCGGTTTCAATCATGCGGACGGTTTCAAGGATGTCGTTGGTATTCAGCATATGAAAAACCCCTTTCCGCTCAAATGCGGTGCATGGAGTTGAAAACGTCCTCGTGCATGGCGTGAATCTTCAGCCCGTTCTTTTCCGCGAGCTTTTCCAGTTCGTCCGCGAATTCGCCGAACGGGGTACGCATGCGGTCAAGGTCGACGAGCATCATCATCGCGAAATATTCCTGCATGACCGTTTGCGAAATATCGACGATATTCGCCCCGTGCTCGGTACAGAGCGCGGACACCGCCGCGATGATGCCCATGCTATCCTTCCCGGTAACCGTAATAACTGCTTTCATTTGTTCAAAACCGTCCTTTCCGATTGTTGCGATACACACATTATACACAAGTATTCGAAAAAAAGCAAGGTTTTTCCGAAAAAAGCGAAGTCGCCGCACAGAATTTCCGCCGCGAAAGACGCTTTTTTCAAAAAAAGATTGACTTTCCGGGGAAAGAATGGTATACTGATGCACGGATTATTTTGCAATGGTCGTAAAATCAATCTTCATTTCCTTTGGAGGTTTCTATGCAGACAGCAAGAACGGTAATCACCATTATCGAAATTGTTCTGACTGTTTTCTTCGCCCTGCTGTTTGTCTATCAGTTTTTTTATACGTTCTACGTCCTGTTCTCCCGCGAGAAAGAAAAACCGTTGCTTCGGAACAGGCAGAACCGTTTCGGGGTAATCATTCCCGCCCGCAACGAACGGCAGGTCATCGGGCAACTCATCGACAGTATCCGCCGGCAGACCTATCCCGCCGAACGGATTCGCATTTTCGTCATCGCGGACAACTGCACGGACGACACGGCGGAAATCGCGCGGCAGAAGGGCGCCTATGTACTCGAACGGCAGGACCGGGAACACATCGGCAAGGGGTATGCGCTGGATTACTTCTTCAAACACCTGCACGAACGCGGCGACGATTGCGACGCGTACCTCGTCTTTGACGCGGATAACCTCCTTGACGAACATTTCATCGAGGAGATGAATAACGGGCTCAATCGCGGATATCAGGCGCTGACCTCCTACCGCAACTCCAAAAATTACGGCACCAACTGGATTTCCGCCGGGTACTCCCTCTGGTTCCTGCGCGAGGCGAAGTACCTGAACAACGCCCGCATGCAACTCAACACCAGTTGCGCCATTTCCGGGACCGGCTTTTGCGTCAGCAGGGAACTGATTGAAAAGAACGGCGGCTGGCCGTTCCACCTCCTGACGGAGGACATGGAATTCACCATCAACACCATCGTCAACGGCGGAAAAATCGGCTATTGCGGAAAAGCGATGCTCTACGACGAACAACCGGTCAAATTTTCGCAATCGTGGAACCAACGCCTACGCTGGGCGAAGGGATTCTATCAGGTGTTCGGTCGGTACGCCGGGAAACTGTTCAAGGGCATTCTCCACGGAAGTTTCGCTTGCTATGACATGATGGTGACGATTCTGCCCGGTATCCTGGGGTTCGCTGTCTCCGTCGTCTGTTCGATTGCCGACCTCAGTTTCTGGCTTCTCTATCCCGAAAGCAACAGCCTGCAAAGGGCAATCACCATTATGATTATCTTTCTGATATTCTATTACCTTTTGATGTTCTTCATGGGGCTTTTGACCATGCTGACCGAAGGGGATAATATCAGCGGGTGCTCCCGCGGGCGAAAGCTCTGGTCGATTTTCACGTTCCCGTTCTACATGGCGACATACCTGCCGATTGCGGTTGTCGCGCTGTTCAAAAAGGTCGACTGGAAGCCGATTCAACATACGGTCAACAAGTCCATTGACGACCTGAACAAGAAGAAATAAACAGGAAAACAGAGGGAAAGTTTCATGGCATATAAACGGATTTTGGCAGTCTGCACGCTTCTCGCGGTACTTTGTTGCGGCGTCGCCGCAATCGTGCCGGCCAACGCGGAAACCGGCTGGACCGCCGCACTCAAAATCGAACGGACCGCGGAGGACGCGGGAACGGTAACGGTTCGTGTTTCCGTCGAAAATATCACCTGCCAAAGCGGGATTTTTTCCGCGGAATACAACGTTTATTACGACACGTCCTTGCTGGAATTGATTTCCTGGGAAAACGCCAAACCGTCCGGCTGGAATTTCGACAACGAAACGGCGGAGGATTGGACGCGCGTCAAGGAAGACCCGGAGCCCTACCTTTCTTATATCATCATGAACGCGGGAACGTCGAACGGCGTCAAACGGAACGGAGAGTTGTATACCGACCTGACGTTCAAGGTGCTTTCGGACACGGCGGAATCCGCGTCTATCACCGTACGAAATATCCGATTCTCCGATGTGTCCAACGAATCCCTGCTGAATCCGTGCAAACTGCCGGACCAAACCTGTGAAATCGGTCTGCACGGCAACGCAAGCACGTCGGTCGTCCCGGCAGAAAGCAGTGAACCCTCCGTTTCGGAAAACACTTCGTCCGCAAGCGAGCCGGCAACAAGCGAAATATCCTCGCAAAGCGGCACGACCTCGCAAAGCGACGTGTCCTCGCAAGAAAACGTATCCTCGCAAGGCAACGTATCCTCGCAAGGCGGCGTTGCCTCCGAAGAACAATCCGGCTCGGATATGACGTCCGCCGACGAGGAAAGCGCGCACCGCGTCACGATGTTTATCACAGTCGAGGATATTCGGAACGCCACGGGGGTTTCCGGGATTTCCTTACGCCTAAAATACAATGAGAGTTTCCTGCAATACGTTTCCCGCACCTGCATTACGCCGGAGAACCGAATCGATTGGGAGGACCTGTCGACCGAACCGGAGAATGGACAGATGACCCTATCGGTCGTCTGCCGCAACGCGGAGGGTGGCGCGAAGGAGGACGGTTCGCTCGGATTTTTGGTGGAATTCGCCTATAACGGAACGGATTTTGACCAGAGTATCTTCCAAATCGAGCAAATTCACCTGACCGACGAAACCGGCGAAGAACTGGATTCGAAGGATTGTCGGGTCGCCGTCAGCTATGAAATGGACGGCGTTCCAATGACGGCGGAAGACCTGCAACTGCCGAATCAATCGGAAGGACGCACCTGGAAAATCCTGCTTGCCGTAGCCGCGTCGGTCGTCGTGCTTGGCGCCGCTGTCGCGGGATTCCTGATTTTCAGAAAGAAGAAATTGTTATGATTCGTCTTCGTGAATTTTGGTCGACGTATTCCCGGCACGTTATCCGCTTCTGGACCAACCAGCTCGTGATGTCCATTCTCGGTATCAGCGTCGGACTCGCGACGCTCGCGCTGAAAATCGACGTCGTGTCGGCGATAGGGAGCGCTTTCTGCATCGGCATTCTTTGCTTCATGCAGTATGACAACCTGTTTCAACTCGGGGAGAAACACCATTTCCGCCCGGCGGACGCTTCCCGTCCCGCAAAAACGCTCGGTTTGAAGATTGCATTGCTCGGTTCCTGTCCGCTTTTGCTGGTGATTCTGCTTGGGCTTTTCGCGTCCGTTTTTGCGTCGGACAATGTCCATGTGATTTTCATGCTGATTCATATCGCCCTGCACGGCAGTTATCTTTATCCGCTGACCTTCCTTTCGGTGGAAGGAACGATTGGCTGGCTGGGCGGACCGCTCGGTTGGCTGGTCTGCCTGCTGTTCCTGTTGCCGGAGATTCTCTTCGCCGGACTCGGCTATCTGCTCGGCTCGAAGGACCGTCCGCTTCGCACGTTTTTCGGCATTCGGTACGGCAAAAAGGGGAAGTGACCGGGCAGGGGAGGCATATCGCGCCGTACGCGTTCATACCTTGTAATAAAACGCAAGGTGCAAAGGATGTGCGTATATGGAAACCCCTTCGTCCTCGGAATTTCGGGAACCGCGGTTTTTTCTGGTGCTGTTCAGCGTCGTGCTGGTCGCCGTGCTGGTGTTCTATTTCATAACGTCCATGGTGACGTCGGTCGGATACCATGCTTTCGCGGAGGCGGACGCCGAACCGGCAGGGGAGTCGCCCGGATTTACGATTATCCTCGACGCGGGACACGGCGGAGAGGACCCCGGCGCGGTTGCAAACGGGCTGCATGAGAAGGAGCTGAACCTGCAAATCGCCCTGAAAACCGCCGATTTTCTACGGCTTTCCGGTTGCAACGTGGTCCTGACGCGCTCGGAGGACCGCTTGCTGTACAACAGCGGCGAGGAGCAACGGAAAAAGTATTACGACCTGTATAACCGCCTCAAATTCGCGGAATCGTACCCGAACGCGATTTTCATCAGTATCCATATGAACAAATTCCCGATGGAAAGCTGTCGGGGATTGCAGACCTTTTATTCCGTCAATGACCCGCGCAGCGCTCTGCTTGCGGAGGCGTTGCAATCGTCCTCGACGCTCGTCATGCCCGACAACCGACGGACCATCAAATCGGACAACAAGACCATTTTCCTGCTGAAAAACCTGAAAATGCCCGCCGTTATCGTCGAATGCGGATTCCTTTCCAATACGACCGACGCAGAACATCTCGCGGACACAACCTATCAGGACGAACTCGCGTTCGCACTCGCGTCCGGAATCGGGCGTTACTGCGAAGCGGTGCAGGAGGACAGCGGCGCCGCGTCCCCATAAAACGGGAGGAAAAAGATGTTGAAAACCAGTTACGTTTGCGAAAATTGCGGGAATGTGACCGCAAAATGGTACGGAAAATGCCCGTCCTGCGGCGCGTGGAACACTCTTGCGGAGCAGGAGGTTGCCCCGGAACCGGCGCCGTCGCCGAAAGCGCGCCGTGCGCCCGCCCGCAACAATACCCAGACGGTCGAACAGTCCAAAGCACTTCGCATCGACGAAATCACCTTTCAGAATGACATTCGCTTTCTGACCGGGCTCGGCGAATTCGACCGGGTGCTCGGCGGCGGATTGGTCGAGGGCTCGGTCGTGCTGATTTCCGGCGAACCGGGCATCGGAAAATCCACCTTACTGCTGCAAATTTGCCAGTTTGTGGGGCAAAAAGCGCGGCTTTTATATGTCACCGGCGAGGAATCCATTTCGCAAATCAAGTTGCGCGCGAACCGCGTCGGCGTCGATACGCAAAACCTGCTCGTTTTGAGCGAAACGTCGGTCAACAAAATCATTCCGGAAATCAACACAGTACAGCCGGATGTGGTGATTATCGACTCGATTCAAACCATGTACGACGAGAATTATCCGTCCTCGCCGGGGACAATCACGCAAGTCAAGCAGGCGACCATGCAGTTGATTGCAAAAGCGAAGGAGGACAAGGTTTCCATTCTAATCGTCGGACACGTCAATAAGGACGGCGCGATTGCAGGTCCGAAGGTGCTCGAACATATGGTCGACGCTGTGCTCTATTTTGAGGGCGACAAACAGCACGCATACCGCATCATTCGCGCGGTTAAGAACCGCTACGGCTCGACAAACGAGATTGGAATGTTCGAAATGTCGGACGACGGGCTGACGGAAATCGAAAAACCGTCCGAGCGAATTCTTCAGCAGCGCCCGAAGGACGTTCCCGGCAACTGCGCGGCGGCGGTCATGGAAGGCAGCCGACCGATGATTACCGAAATTCAGGCGCTTTCCTCCAATACGACCTTTCCGTCGCCTAGAAGAATGTCTTCAGGTTTCGATTATAACCGACTGTCGCTGCTGCTCGCGGTCCTTGAAAAGCGAATCGGGTTGCGTTTCTCGTCGCAAGACGTTTATCTGAATATCGCGGGCGGACTGCGTATCGACGAGCCGGCGTGCGACGCCGCCGCCGCAATGGCGTTGCTTTCCAGTTATAAGGAAATCCCGGTGCCGGAGGACTTGATTGTCATGGGCGAAGTCGGACTTGCCGGCGAATGCCGCTCCGTCAGCGTAATGGACCAGCGGCTGAGCAACGCCGCACGATTAGGGTTCAAGCGCGCCGCGATTCCGTACCACAACGCGGAGCGATTGAAGAACGCATATGGTATGGAAATCATTCGTTTGCGGAGCATTTTCGATTTGTTGCGTCTGCTGAACGCACCAAAGAAAGAAGAATAATTGAAAGTGCGCCGGAATTTTCTTCCGACGCGCTTTTTCAAAGCGTAGGCTTATGTCCGGTTCGTCCGTCACACGCAAAAAGCAATAGAAAAGTGCCGCCCGGACCGTTCCGCGAGTACGCTGGTACGACCCATATCGGTTGTACGCCTGTACAGCCCGCATTTTCGCGCTTTCACCCCTCTTTAATTATACAAAATTTGCATTTTGTATAATTGTGTATTTTTGAAAAGGGGGACCAAAAAGGGTTTCCGCGACAGTGCCGAACGATGGCACGGCGCATATCCCCCGCGTTTTGTAAAGCGTCCTTTGAACAGCGTCTGCACGAAACCCTTTGCACGCTCTCCATGCACTTGCAAATCAAAGGGCACAAATTTTCCGATTTTCACGTTCTCGCGTCGATGTGCCGATAGCGAGGCAGACTTCGACGTATCACCGGTTCAAGTCGTGTCGTGACGGAACTGCGACTGATATAGGCGCTCGTACACGCCGCGTTTCACGAGCAGTTCGTCGTGCGTGCCGTACTCGACGATGTCGCCATGCTCTAGGACAAGAATCATTCCGCATTCCCGGATTGTCGACAGCCGGTGCGCAATCAAAAACGTCGTCTTTCCGCGCATGATTTCCCGGAAGGTTCTGGAAATCCGCATTTCGGTCACGATGTCGACGTTGCTGGTCGCCTCGTCCAGAATCAGCATCGGGCGGTTCACCAGCATCATTCGCGCGATTGCAAGCAACTGCCGCTGTCCGGCGGACAGGTTACTGCCATCCTCTTCGATACGGGTGTCGTATCCGTTCGGCAGACGCTCGATGAAAGCGTGCGCATGAGCCGCTTTCGCGGCAGAAATCATCTCGTCATCGGTCGCGTCCGGCTTGGCAAACAGCAGATTTTCCCGCACGGTTCCCGCGAACAGCCAACTTTCCTGCAGGACCATCCCGAACTGTTTTCGCAATTCATTTCGAGGTATATTGGATATATCCACGCCGTCTATGGTGATTTTCCCACCGTCCAATTCGTAGAAACGCATCAGCAGATTGATGAGCGTGGTCTTCCCCGCGCCGGTCGGACCGACGATAGCGACCTGTGTTCCGGCGGGAATGTGCATGGTGCAGGACTGAATCAGCGGCGTTTTGCCGTCGTAGGAAAAGCGCACCTGTTCAAAGTCGATTTCTCCGTTCGGTTTTTCCGGCAGAGAGCGCATTCCGTCCGGAGACATTTCCGGTTCGTCGAGCAAGGCAAAAAGCCGCCGCGCGGACGCCATGGCGCTCTGTATCTGCATCGTCAGCGAAGTAATCTCGTTGAACGGCTTGGAGAACTGCGACATATAGTTGAGAAACGCGGCGATACTGCCCGGCGACATGCGGACGAGCAAAGCGAAGATTCCGACGAGGACGTACGCCGTATTGTTGACGAACCGGGTCGTCGGGTTGACGAGCGCCGACGCGAACTGCGCGCGGTACCCCGCGTCGTACAACTTCCGGTTGAGTCGGTCGAACTGCTCCGCCGAGCGCGTTTCGTACCGGAAAAGTTTGACCGTATGGGCGGAGCTGATGAGTTCCTCGGCATAGGCATTGACGTCGCCCAGAATTTTCGCCTGTTCGAGGAAACGTTTTTTGCCGTACTTCGTGATAGCGCGACCGACGAAAAAGCAAAGCGGCGTCGCAATCAGTACGACGACGGTCACCCGCACGTCCAGATAGAGCATGAATCCGAGCGAAATCAGAATGGACGACACCCCGGAAATCAACTGAACGATACTGCTGTTGAGCCCGTCGCTGACCGCCTCGACGTCGTTGGTGAAGCGGGATATGATATCCCCGTGCGGCGTGCGGTCAAAATAGGAAAGCGGAAGGCGCGACAGCTTTTCAAACAGGCTCTTGCGGAGCGTATTCGCCGCCTCCTGCGCGACACGGACCGCCAGCCGTGCGCTGAGCCATTGAAACAGCACGCCGACCCCGTAAAAAAGCAACAGCGAGAGCAAAAGGGACAGCCACGACTCCCCCGCGAAAATCGCGTCAATCGTCGAACCGATGCGTTTCGGCGCGAGGAGCAGGGCGACGTTTCCGAGCAACACGAGCGCGAATACCAGAAACAGCGTCTTTTTCGCCCCGCCGAGCAGACGGAGCAGTCGTCGGAAGGTACGTTCCTTTTTCATGCGTTCTCCCCCTCCCCCGTCACGTTTTGCGAGCGGCAGATTTCCCGATAGGATTCGCAAGTGCGGTACAAGTCGGCATGTTTTCCCGCCCCGGCAAGCCGTCCGTCGTCGAGGACGAGAATCAGGTCCGCGTGCCGAACCGTGCTGACCCGCTGGGATATCATAAACAACGTCACGCCGTGCAGTTCCCTGCGAATCCCCTCGCGGACCGCCGCGTCCGTCGCGTAGTCGAGCGCGCTGGTCGCGTCGTCGAGCACGAGAATCTCACTTCCCGCCGCGATTGCGCGGGCGATGGCAAGCCGTTGTCGCTGTCCGCCGCTGAAATTCCGCCCGCCCCGCGCGACGAGAGCGTCGTAGCCGTTCTCTTTTTCGCGGATAAATCCGTCCGCCTGCGCAATTTGCGACGCGCGTTCGAGCGTTTCCCGCGAGACATTCGGGTCGCCGAGCGACAGGTTTTCCGCCACCGTGCCGGAAAAGAGCTGTACCTCCTGCGGGACGACGGCGATTTTCCGACGGAGCGCGTCGAGCGTGTACGACCGCACGTTCACGCCGTCGATAAGCACTTCCCCGTCCGTGCAGTCGTACAAACGGGAAAGCAGATGGGTCAACGTACTCTTGCCGGACCCGGTGCCGCCGATAAGACCGACGGTCATTCCGCGTTCGACGGTAAACGAAATATGCTCCAGTACGTTCTTTTCTTGGTAGGAAAAGGACACGTCCCGGAATTGCACGGCAGCCTCGCCCGGAATCCCCTCGGTCACTTCCCCGTCCCGCGTTTCCGGTTCCGTCCGCAATACCGCACAGACGCGCTTAGCGCTGACGTACGCTTTCGCGTACAGCACGACGAGGTTGGAGACCACAAGGACCGCCGCAAGAATTTGGTTGACATAATTTATCAACGCGATGATGTCCCCGCTGCTGACGTCACCGTACCCGGTAAACCGCCAACCGCTGATAGCGAGAATCAGGACGACCGCGAAATTGAGGATCAATTGCGTCAGCGGGCTGAGCAGGATACCCGCCCGATTCGCCCGAACGGCAGAACGCGCCCAGTCGTCCGCGTTTTCGCGGTAGCGTTCCTCCTGCTCCTCCGTGCGGGTGAACGCGCGAACGACCCGCACCCCGGACAGGTTTTCCCGCAAAATGGTCGTCAAACGGTCGTTTTTCTTTTGCGTTTCGGCGTGCAACGGCACACTCCTGCGGGTCACGAGCACCATCGCGAGCAACAGCAACGGCACGGCGAACAGAATCACGAGCGCCAGACGCGCCTGCATCCAGAACGCCATCACGATTCCGCCGATACACAGGAACGGCGCACGAATGACCAAACGAATCAGCATGGCGACGGCGTTCTGCAAAGCGTTTACATCGGCAGTCAGGCGATTGATAAGGGACGGCGTGCCGAACGCGTCCAGTTCCCGGTGGGAAAGCGACTGTATCTTGCGGTACAGTACGCTCCGCAATTTCGTGCCGTATCCTTGGGAGACCTGACTTGCCCAATACTGACACAGAACCGCCGAACAAAGTCCGAGCGCGACGATACCGACGAGGATTGCCCCTTCCCGCAACACATACTCGCGGTACGGCTCCCCCGCCGCCTGCATTTCCAGCACGCGGTCGATGACGCCCGCCAGCCGCAAAGGCATATACAGCTCCAAAATCGCTTCGAACAACTTGCAAAGCGGCCCCGCGACGCACTTCCATAGGAACGGGCGCAAATAGACCGCAAGCGGACGAATGACCGGCGGATTCTGTTCGTTTTTCCGCATCGCGAGGCGGCCTCCCTTCAAACAAACGCCCACAAGAGAACTGTGGGCGTCATTTTCATTTGGTTTATCCGCGGTCCGTAAAGACCGGTTCGATTTCCTCTTCTTGCGGGCGTTCCTCCGGGTGGTCCCGGTAGTACGGCTCAATCATATAGGTTTCAATGATAGGATAGGCCGCGTAGACGCCGATATACTGCAAAATCCCAAACGTAAAGACGATAGGCAGGAAGGTCCCAAAGACGGGAAGCATCACATACAGGTACAGATTGATGAAAACCACCAAAGCGGACCCCAGCAGACACAGCAGACTTCGCTTCCAGCCGAGGAAAACCAGGAACAACGAATTTTTAAGCAGTTTGATAAACTTCAAATCGAACGTGACGAGGATCAGGTAGATATAACTTCGCATGACGAAATAGATGAGCGAAGAGAACAGCACGACGTAAAACGCCATCTGCATAAAGAAACTGTTGGCGTTGGCGTAGTAGGCAATCAAGTCGTAGCCGAGGAACAGAATCAGCAGCGCGTCGAGGATTGCGATGGGAAGTCCCTGCCGCAAATTCTTGCGAATCGCCGAAAAGAATTCGCTCCACGGGGAAAGCGGTTCGCAACGAACGACGCTTCGCATATTATACACCGCGCCGAGCGTGGAGATACCGAACGTAAAAATCAGCAGGAACGCGCAATACATCAACACCCGCGAGGCGGTCGAAACGATTTGCACGGTTGTTCCGACGCCGAAAAGCCCGTGCAGCATGGAGAGCAGCGGGCTTTGCTCCCCCGCCAGTTCCATTCCGTAAATTGTCGCGTAGACCGGCGACATCGGCGCGGGAACACTGCTGTCCAGGTTGCCGGAAAGCCCGAACAGAAACAGCAGGAACGGAAAATTGCAAAGCGAAAAGAGGATACTGGTCGAGGAAATGTTGCCCAGGCGGTTCTTGAAAAGCCGGAAAAAGAACCCAAGCCCCATTTTCTTGTCCCGCTCGACCTGCTGTTTCGTCACGCCCTTGCCGCTGCGGTTGTTCGTCCCGGAAAAAAAGTTGTAAATTCTGCCTTTGCCCATTGGTCACGCCCTCGGATGAAATTTCATATAACTTTTCTGCATCTTATTCTTTAAGTATTGCGTATATTTTTGCGTGGAGGCAAGGTCGCGATGACCGAGAATCTCCTGGATTTCGTGAATGTCCGCCCCGTTTTCGAGCAGGTGCGTCGCGAAGGAATGGCGGAGCGTGTGCGGCGTGATGTCCTTTTGGATATTTGCCGCCCGCACATAGCCCTTGAGAATCTTCCAAAAGCCCTGCCGGGTCATTCGTTCGCCGGAAATGTTGACAAACAGCGCCTCCCCGCTTTGCCCCGCCGTCAAAATCGGGCGGGAGCGGCGCAAATAGACCTCCAGCGCGTGCAGCGCGACCGGATAGAGCGGAATGAGTCGTTCGTTTTCACTCCCGCCGCAACGCACACAGGAAAGAACCAGATTGACGTCGGTCAGGTTCAGTCCGATGAGTTCGGAAACCTTGATACCGGTCGCATACAGCAGTTCAAGCATCGCCTTGTCCCGCATTCCCTTCACGTCGCTCGTATCCGGCTGGGACAACAATGTTTCCACCTCGGCGGAGGTCAGGACGTTCAGTTCCTTCTTCGCCGCCTTGTCGTTGTGGACGCCGCGGGCGGGGTTGCTTTGCATCTGCCCGACGGCGACAAGGTATTGGAACATTCCCCGCAATGCGGACAGCGAACGGCTGACGGACGACGCGGAAAGCCCGGTCGCGGAAAGATAATGTTTATACTGCTCGACGTCCTCCGGCGTCAGTTCCGTAAAACTGTCCACCCCGCGGATATCCGCAAACCCGAAGAACTTTTCGAGGTCCCGGCGATAGGCTTGTACCGTGTTGTCCGGGGAATGCCTGACGCCGGACAGGTATTCCAGATAATGATGCAATTGTAGGGTCAATTGTCCGGAATCGTTCAGCATCTCGAAACTCCCACATTAAGATAGGTACGAAAAAGACAGAAACAAAAGCTCCGCCGCTCGAATCAACAGGTACGCAACCAAAAACAGCAGGCAGAACGCGAGAAAGGATTTGCAACAAAAGACATTTTTCCAGCCGGAGCGGGACCGCAGAGCGGTCAGGAACGCCTCGACCGAAAAGAGCAGGACACTCAGATACAGCGCAAGCAACAGGCACAGGCAGAGCGTTTCGCGCACCGTAGAAAGCGCAAACGACCCGGCGGCACAGCCGAACAGGAAGGAAAACCAGACGAGTCCGCCCGGAACAGCCGCAACGCCGAACAGCGTCATCCCGCAAAACAGCATCGCCGGCAAAATCGCCCGCGACGCGCGGAGCATCGGCAAAAAACCGACGGACGTTCCCTGCACCGACGCGTAATAGCACCCAAGCAGAATCCCGAAAGCGGCGAGCAGCAACGCGGAAAGGTAGTACCGCTTTCGCCGGACGAACAGGGCGTCCGTCATTCGGGAAAGCCTGTGCAGGTTTCGGCGCAAAGCGGAAATCGGGTGTTTCTGCTTTGGCGGCACATACGGGACGAGCGCACGGACAGGGGGACCCGAAAGCGTCATGAAAATCACCTCGGAACACCATATGCCGCTTGTCCCCCCACATATGCCTAAAGCGAGGCGGAGATTTCGTCGGCACGTTTCGTGCAGGCGTCCATCGCGCGGGCGACGGTACCGGCAAAATCGGCGTCCGAAAAGACCTGCATGGCGGCGAGCGTCGTTCCGCCCGGACTGCATACCCGCCGAATCAGTTCGTCGATGGGGCAATCCGCCTGCTCGACCATCTTCACGGCACCCGTTATCGTTCGCAAAATCAACGGGAGCGCTTGCTCGGCGGGAATCCCCTGTTGCACCGCGCCGTCAAGCATCGCTTTTACGAACAAATAGACGTACGCGGGCGAGGAGCCGTTGACGGAAATGACCGGGTTGAGTTGCGCCTCCTCCAGTACGGCGACTGTCGCAATCGAGGAGAACAGACGGCAGACGGTTTCAAACGCCCACTTCGGGACGCGACCGTTTTCGCACAGCGCGACCGTCCCTTCGCCGACTTGAATGGGCGTGCTCGGCATCGTACGGACGACCGGAACTTCCCCGCCGGCGGCTTCGCAAATCAACGAACACGGCGCGGAGGCGGCGACGGAAACGAACACCATCTCCTTGCGGTAACCGCTTGCGCGCACGCATTCCGCAACGACCTCCCGCACGGTACCGGGCTTAACGCAAAGAAAAAGAAAATCGGCACCTTCCAGCGCCTCCGCAATCGAATCGGCGGTCCGAACGCCGATGGAACGAAACGAAGGATACTTGTCCGCATGCTTACAGCAAACCGTGATTCGCTCCGGCGCAAGCGCACCCGAAGAAACCAGACCGCGAACGATAGCGCCGCCCATGTTCCCGCCGCCGATGAACGCGCACCGACCGCCGTTGCTTTCCCATTTGCCCATCTGCATTCGCACTCCTTTTCCGCCGTTTCTGTCCGAAAGAACCGAAAGCATTCTTATCTTACCTCATTTTGCCGGAAAATTCAAGAGGTTATCGAGAAATTCCCCAATTTCGTAAAAAATGTAAGATTATTTGAGCGAATTATGGTAACTTAATTATGTAAACCGATGAAACCGGAAAAGAAAAGGGCAGGATATTGTGCCGCGGCGCGTCGAACGCGCAAGATATTGTTTGTGCAAGTTGCCCCCGCGCTTTCTGTCGAATCCGCGAACGAAAAACAAAAAACCGGCGGACGCGCGCATATCCGCCGGTTTTTCGGGCGATTCGACACAGTTCAGCAATCCTTCGTTTCGCGGTGGAAAAGCCGTTTTCGCAAGGATTCCGCGTAATTTTTTTGCTGTTCCGTCGCGTCGCGGTCGACGGTCAGGCGCAGAACGTCGCCCTCCTTCGCGTCCGCCGGGAGCAGCGCGGTCGGGAGGTCGAGCGTCTTGCCTTTTTCATATTCGCAAACCGCGAAATCCCCCTCGAATCTGTCGATAATCAATTGCATGGAAAACCCTTCCTTTCTGTAATTTTGTCAACCTACGTCAGATGGTTTGCAGGTGCCGCAAGGGGAATAGCCCTCTTCCTCCAGTTCGGCGACGGTCTTGTCGGATTCCGCGCGGTTCTTCGGCGCAATCGAATCGACGTGCCGGCAGTCCGGGCGATGAATTTTGTGGGTGGAGGTGTTGAGCACCCAGGTCAAGCCGTTTTCCGGTTCGCTCTCGCTCGAGGACGTGTCCCCCACCCCGCTTTCCGACGATTCACTCCCCTGCTCGCCTTGCGTTTCGACGGTCAGCGTTTTTCCGTCCGTACGAACCGTCACCGTGCCGACGAGGTCGGTCCGCAGGATTTCCGCCCCGCAAGCCTGCAAACGGGAAAGCGCCTCCTCGTGCGGGTGTCCGTAGGAATTCCCCTTCCCGCAAGAGATGATTGCGTACGCCGGCGACGCCCGACGGAGAAAGTCGTCGCCCGACGCGGTGCGGCTTCCGTGGTGTCCGACCTTGAGTACGTCGCAATCGATGTCGCCCTTCAGCGAATCCTCGATTGACGTGTCGGCGTCGCCCATAAACAGGAAAGTCCGTTCCCCGTAGGTCAGCAGGAGGACCGCCGAATTGCGGTTCTGGTCGTCCTGATCGATGACCGACGGGGCGAGAAACTTCGCCTGCACGTCGCCGGACAGCAACGTGACGCCCGCCTCCGCGACCTCCGCGGGAATGTCCCGTTCGAGAATGGTTTCCGCCATACCGATATAGGTCGCCGTGTCGGCGCTGACATCCGGCAGGTAAACGCAACCAATCGCAAAGGATTTTAAAACCTGTTCCATTCCGCCGATGTGGTCGGCGTGCGGGTGCGTGGCGATGACGTAGTCGATACGGTCGTAGGAGAGCGCGCGGACCGCGTCGACGATGCGCTCGCCGTATTTCGATATTGATGCGTCGATGAGCATACATTTCCCGTCCGGCAGTTCGATAAAAATCGAATCCCCCTGCCCGACGTCTAAGTAATGGACTACGAGTTCCCCGCCCTTCGTCGGGCGTTCGGGAACCGATGATTCGGAACCGACCGCCGAACTTTCCGCGTTCGACGACGTGGAACCGACAACTTCTCCGTTCGACGACGTGTCGGTGGAGCCACTCACGGCGACGCTTTCCGAATCGCTCGGCGTGCCGCCGTTCGACGACGTGCCGGCGGAATTGCTCGACGCGCCGGCGTTCGACGACGCGCCGGCGAAATTGCTCGCGGCGACGCTTTCCGAATCGCTCCACATGCCGCCCGACGGCGACCCTTCCGACGCCGCACAGGCAAAGAGCGCCGACAGCGTGCAGAGCGCGAGCAGGACGGCTAATCCTCTTTTGAATCCCATAAGAACCTCCTTCTTTCGACGCATTTCGCGCCGCATAATGCGGACATGCACCGCATACAATGCAAATATGATTTCTTCGGAAACGGAGCGCCCCGACCGCACATGAAAAAATGGAAACGTCTGCTCCTGCTGTTCCTTATCCTGACGTTGCTGACCTGCTGTTGCACGTTTTTCAACCGAAGGCTGGAAACGGCGATGAAAACCTTCGCGCAATCCTCCGGCAGCGCCATGCTGTCCCTCGCGCTACAGCAGGCGCTCTACGGCGAAATCAACGAACGAGCGGAAGAATATGTGACCGTCGAGCAGGACGCGTCCGGGCGCATTACGGCCGTCCGTGTGCATTCCGACGCCCTCTCCCTGCTCGCGTCGGAACTGACCGTCGTACTGCTGGAGACATTGCGGGATTACGACGGAAACGGTTTCGGCGTGCCGCTCGGCAACCTGACCGGCTCCGCCCTGCTTTCCGGGCGGGGTCCGCTGATTCCCGTCCGTCCGGTTTCGGCGGGAAACGTCGCAAGCGAACTTCGGAGTACGCTCGAAAGCGCCGGTATCAACCAGACGCTACATCGGGTCGCCCTGCATTTTACCGTGGCGGTCAACTATTTGGCGCCGCTGGAATCCTATATGGACACGCTTTCCTTCGACGTGTATATCGCGGAAACGCTGGTCGTCGGCGAAGTGCCGATTCTGTTTCACCCGTGACGACCCTTTTCGGAGAGTTGCCGCCCGATTTCGAACGAAATGATGGAAATCGCCCCGCAAGCGGGCAACGAATAATGGCAATCCCGCGGATAGCGGATTTTCACGACCGCGTCGCAAAGTTCAAGCACCCCGGCGGAGATTCCGCGTTTCTCCCCGCCGTAAACGACGCAAAGCGGACGGCGGAAAGACGTGCGGTACAAATCCCGCGCACGGTCGGACTTCGCCGTAGCGACCAAACGAATCCCCCGCGCTTTCATCTGTTCGCACATTTCGCGCAAGTCCGGCACGGCACAGCAGGGCAAAAGTTCCGACGCCCCCGCCGAAGAACGCACGACCGCCTCGGACGCCGTGAAGAAGTTCCGTTCGGGCAGGAATACCCCGTCCACCCCGGCCGCGTACAGCGCCCGCAAGGCATAGCCGAAGTTGAACGGGTCCTCGATTCCGTCCAGCACCGTAAAATAGCCGTTCTTCTTTTGCAACAGTTCCTCCGGCGCGGAGAACCTCCGCTCGCCAACCTCCGCCGCAATACCGCCCGCGCTTCCGTTTCCGACCATCGCGGAAAAGGTTTCTTTATCCATGTACGCCACCGGGACCCCGGCGGAAAGCAGATATGCGTACTGCCGTTTCTCCGTCGCGCAAAATTTGGACCGTTCGACCGATTCGTAACGTTCGCGTTCGAGCAGGACCCGGCTGACTTCCCGGCTTTTCGCCGTCAGGATACTCTTGACGGACACAAAACCGCTAACCGTTTGACGTTCCATTTTCCGTATCCACGCCCGCAAGCGCCGAAAGGTGCGGCGGGTACTCTCCTTTCACGGTGTTGGTCACATAGGACAGAAACAGCACGTCGTTGAACGAACCGTTCGCGAACAGGTCGGCGAAGTCGCCCGAATAGGACGCGACGTCGACGTACTGTATCTCTGTATAATTTTCAATCAGAAACGGAATCATCGCGGCCGCGCTGCCGTCCCCGACCACCAAAAGTTTACGCCCGGAAGTGCATGGGGATTGAATGCGGAAGAGCTGTCCGCTCCCGCCGAGGTAGACGTTGTACGCCCCGGACGCGTCCCCGGTTGTATTCCCGGCGAGCGAAGCGATTCGGTAGACGTTTCCGTTGCTGTAAACGGTCACCTTGCAGGCGTCCGTGTCCGCGTTGCGGTAATAGCGGAAGGTGTCGGCGTTCCGCCGAAGGGATTCGGATTGCGTCGCGGTATAGAACGAGCCGAGGAACCCTTCGATTTGCTTTTCCTCATAGACGTCGAGCGCGACCGGCGCAAGCCCGCTTGCTTCACAGTACTGCAGGTACGCGAGGTAGGCGGCGTACGACGTCCAGTTGCGGTCGGTCCGGAAGAACAGTTCGGCGTCCTCCCGGTAGGCGCTTTGAAAGGAATCGAACAGGTCGACGGTCGAAACGTCCGGCGCAAGCCGCTCTCCGACCGTGTCAAGGAACCCCTCCTGCCAGGAATTGAAGAAATTGTCCTCCCGCTTAATATCGTCGCCGATTTCCTCGTAGAGGAACCCGATTCGCGTCGGAACCGGCATGCAGTAGACCGCCGTCCCTTCCGGAACCTTTTGCGCGAGCGCACGGATTCCGCCGAGGTATTTTTCCAGCGTTGCGGCGCTGTAATTGAACTGTTCGACACCGACGCCGTGATAGAGATAGGTGTACCCCATCGCGTTGATGACCCAGCCGTGGGCGGGTTCTTCCGGCTCGGAAATTTCCGGTTCGGAGAGTTCCGGCTCAGAGATTTGCGGCTCGGTAGAATCATTTTCGGACGGTTCCGAAACGGGGAGAGAAGTCTCCCCCGCACTTTCGTCCGGAATCCCCTGCGAAACGGTCGACGGTTCCTCCGGCGCCTCTCCGCCCCGGCGCGTCAGCAGTCCGACGACCAGCGCGCCGCTCACGACGACGAGAATCGCGAGCACCGCAAGCAACACCATCGGTCCGACCGGACGGCGCGGCTGTCCCGCCGGTTCGGTATCCTCGCCGTCGTCGAGCGGGACGGTCGGTTCCGCCGGCTCCTGCTTTTCCTGCTCGTCGTCGCCGTCGAACAGGCGATAGATTTTTTCCTCTTCCATCGTTGTGCTCCCTTTCCGCATTTGCTTTCTCTTCTCAAAAAGAGTATCGCCGGGCGACGCAAAAATGATACAAAAAGCGGGCGACAAACAACGCTTGCCCCCGCTTTTTTCGGTTTTTAGGAGGAAAAGTCGCCGTCCTGTGCGGAATGTTCGGCGTCCGAGGGAATCTCCCCCTGCTTTTCCTTTTCCCGAACCGCCCGGCGAGCGGTATTCTCCGCGCGGTTCGCGTCCTTCTTGCGGTCGGTGACCGCGACGAGCTGCTCCTCGGTCACGTCCTCGTTGAAGCAGAGCAGGAACTGCTCGGCGTCCATGGTCTCGTGCTTGACAAGGTAGTCGGCGATGAAATGCAGGACCCGCATGTTCTCCCGCAAAATCTTATCGGCGAGTTTTTCCGCTTCGTCGATGATGCGGTGGACTTCCTCATCAATTTCCGACGCGACCTTTTCGGAATAATTCTGGGTGTGGTTGAAATCCTTGCCGAGGAAGACCTCGTCGTTCGACGAGCCGTAGGTGATTGGACCGAGCCGGTCGCTCATGCCGTAGCGCGTGACCATCTTCCGCGCGATTTCGCTCGCGCGCTCGATATCGTTCGACGCGCCGCCGGAAACGTCGCCGAGGACCAGCAATTCCGCGGCGCGCCCGGCAAGCAGGCTCGTGATTTCTTCCTTCAATTCCTGACGGAAAACGCTGGTCTTATCCGTCGTCGGCAGGGCGAGCGTATACCCGAGCGCGCGTCCGCTCGGAATAATGGAGATTTGATGGATGGGGTCGTGCGTCGGCAGAAGGTGTCCGACGATGGCGTGACCCGCTTCGTGGTAGGCGGTCTTGCGTTTTTCGTCCTCGGTGATGACCAGCGAACGCTTTTGCGGACCGACGATGACCTTCAGCGTCGCGTCCTCGATGTCGGACATATTGATGACCGCTTTCTTCCGCCGCGCCGCGAGCAGCGCCGCCTCGTTGAGCACGTTCGCGAGGTCCGCGCCGGTCATACCGACCGTGGACTTCGCCACGACGTCCAAATCGACGTCCTCGCCGATAGGCTTATTTTTCGCGTGCACCCGCAAAATCGCCGCGCGACCCTTCAAATCGGGCAGATTGACCGTGACCTGACGGTCGAAACGACCGGGACGCATGAGCGCCGGGTCGAGAATATCGGGACGGTTGGTCGCCGCCATGACGATGACCCCGTCGTTGACGCCGAAACCGTCCATTTCGACCAGCAATTGGTTGAGCGTCTGTTCCCGCTCGTCGTGACCGCCGCCCCAGCCGGCGCCTCTGTGGCGACCGACCGCGTCGATTTCATCGATGAAGATGATACAGGGCGCGGTCTTTTTCGCGGTTTCAAACAGGTCGCGCACGCGGGACGCGCCCACGCCGACGTACATTTCCACGAAGTCCGAACCGGAAATCGAATAGAACGGCACGCCGCTTTCCCCGGCGACCGCTTTGGCAAGCAAGGTCTTTCCGGTACCCGGAGGGCCGATGAGCAGAACGCCCTTCGGGATACGCGCGCCGAGGTCGGAAAACTTATCCGGCTGTTTGAGGAACTCGACGACTTCCCGCAATTCCTCTTTCTCCTCGTCCGCCCCCGCGACGTCGCGGAAGAACACCTTGTTCTTTTCGTCCGAGCCGAGTTTGGTGCGCGCCTTGCTGAACGAATTCATGCGCCCGCCCAGCCCGCCGGAGCCGCCCTTGGACGTCTTGGCGATGAAGAACCACCAGAAGAATCCGAGCATTACCAGCACCAGCAGGTACGGCAAAAGCTGTACCCAAATGGAAACCGTCTGGGATTCATAATTGAATTGGGTCAGCGTACCGTTCGCCAATTGGCGGCTGATTTCCTCGCCTAAATCCTCATAGAACAGCCCGATATCCCGCAATTCATGCTCATAAACCACGTTGTCCTTGGTGAGGAACGTCAGGACGTTGCTACGGTCGATTTCAAATTCGACGACCTGCTCCGCGCGGAACATCTGCAGGACCTGGCTATACGTGACCTCTTTCGCCCCGCTGCCGCTCATCAGCGCGCTGACGCAAAGGACCGCTAACGCAATCACGACTATCCAAATGATAATGGACTTTCCGTTTCTTTTCATCGGCTTTCATACCACCTTTCGGGCATTCTTTCGGCGATTTCCACCCGTACAACGAAGGACGCGGCGGTTTCTTCCCGCCGGCAGGCGCGGTCCGCGACCCCGACGAACGGGACGCATAGGAGCCCTTGCGCGTCCGCAAGCAGCGGAACGGCGTCCCGGACGGAAACAGGAAGCCCGCTTTCGGAAAATAGTTTTTTCACGCTCCGGTTCACCCCGCGCAACCGCAAGCGGTCGCCGGGACGGCGTGACCTATATTGAATCATGCCACAAATTCCCGCGCAAGACAAGAGAAACTCTGTGGATAAATTGTAAATAAATTCCCCGTCCGCGCAAATTTCCCGCAATTTTTCCCCGCCGGACGCGACGGTCAGACGCACCGCCCCGCCGCAAAGCAGGGTCACGCCCGTTCGGAGTTCTCCCGGCTCCAAAGCCGAAAGCGGCGGATTGACCCGCTCGAAACGCAAGATTCCGCCCTTGAGCAGGGCGCGGTACCCGCCCGGCAGACCGACGACGCCGTCCCTTCCCCGTTCCGCAAGGTCGCAAAGCGCGTCGAGGTGCGGAAAGCAGAGGGTTTTTCCGGTGCGGACCGCGTAATTCCGCGCGGCGACCCGCCGAAACAGCGCCGGGGACAGCCCCGATACGTCCTGACATGCGTTATACGGCGGCAAAAGCGAACGAAGGAACGCCTCGTCCTCCGCGGCACAGCGCGAAAGCCGGGAAAGCGAATCGACGACGGCGGGATTGACTTTTTCCATCGCCGGAAGCAGCGTGCGCCGCAAGTAGTTGCGCGTATACCGTTCGCAATCATTGCTGGAATCCGTGCAGTACGGCACGCCGCGTTCCTCCGCATATGCCCGCAATTCCGCACGGGTCAGCGGCAGGAACGGTCGAAGGTATTTCCCGCGCCGGGACGGGATACCGCACAGACCGCCGACCGCCGTCCCGCGCAAAAGGCGGAACAGCACGGTTTCCGCCTGGTCGTTTTTATGATGTGCAGTTGCGAAGAAATCGATTCCCTCTTTTTCCCCGAGTTCGTCGAACCACGCGTACCGCGCGTCCCGCGCCGTTTCCTCAAGCGATTTCCCGCGCGCTTTCGCGTCCGCCGGAACGTCCGCGCCGCCGGTATAGAGCGTTACGCCGAGCGACGCGCAAACGGACCTGCAGAACGTTTCGTCCCGGTTCGCCTCTTCCCCGCGGATATGATGATTGAAATGGCAGGCGGAAAGGCAGAACCCGATTTCCGCCCGAAGTGCGGCGAGCGTCCGCAACAGCACCGAGGAATCCATTCCGCCGGAAAAGCACACGCACACGCGCGTTCCTTCGCCGACGCCGTTCTCCCGCAAGCAGGACAGGACGACTTCCTCCGCTCTATTGCGCCGACGCATCCGGTTCCTCCCGTTCGTCCGAGGTCACGAATCGGAAATATTTGCCGTACCACGCCAACCGCACCCGCCCGGTCGAGCCGTGACGGTTCTTCGCGACGATGCAGTCGCACATTTCGTGGTCGGACAGGTCGTCCGCCGACTGCTCCGCAACGCGGTAGTACTCCGCGCGGTGCAACAGCAGAATCACGTCCGCGTCCTGCTCGATAGCGCCGGAATCGCGCAAATCGGTCATCGTAGGCTTGCGGTGCTCCTCGTTCTGGTTCTTCTGGTCCTTCGGACCGCGCGAAAGCTGGGAGCAGAGAATGACCGGCACGTCGAATTCCTTTGCGAGGATTTTCAGCGCGTTCGTGATGGACTGAATCTCCAGCACACGGCTTTCCCGGTTCTTCTTTTCATCGCTGTGCATCATCTGCAGGTAGTCTATCACGACCAGACCGAGGTTCTTGAGTTTGCGGAGTTTGGTTTTCATTTCCGTGACGGTGATTTGCGGGGTGTCGTCAATCCAGAGTTCCGTTTTGTCCAGGACCGACATCGCGTCCCCGAGCCGCCGCCAATCGTCGTCGGACAGTTTGCCGTCGCGCATACTGTAACTGTCGATCAGCGCCTCCGAGCAGAGCAGGCGGGAGGAAAGTTCCTCCGTCCGCATTTCCAGCGAGAAAATAGCGACGTCCTTGCGGGTGCTCTTGGCGATGTTGCAGGCGATATTCAAGGCAAAACTGGTTTTTCCCATGCCCGGACGCGCGCCGACGATGATGAGTTCCCCGCCGCCGAGTCCGGCGAGGACGCGGTCGAGTTTTTCATAGTTCGTGTGAAGGCCCGCTAAGGCGTTCGGGTCGTTCTTGAGCAACAGCAGTTTGTCGTAATTCCGCAAAATCGCGTCGCGAATATGGTCAAAACCCTTGCTGTACCGCTGGTCGACAATCTGTGCGATGCTGTTTTCCGCCTCGGCAAGTTGTTCGGCCGCGTCGCCGCTCTCGCTGAACGCACGCTCGGAAATCTTTTGCGATGCGTCGATAAGCGCGCGAAGCAGCGCCTTGTCCCGCACGATGTGGGCATATTCCTCGATATTCGAGGCTTCCGTCGCCTGGTCGACGAGGGTCTTGATGTATTTCGCGGCGTCCCCCTCGGTATAGGTCCCCATACGGGTGAGCGTATCGATGAGCGTCACGACGTCCACCTGCCGACCGTCCAGGAACATTCGGACAAGCGCGGCATAGATTTGCTGATGCTGCGGAAGATAGAATTCCTTCTCCTGCAGGAACGAAACCTCGTCAAACCGCACCGGGTCCATTAAAACGGTGCCGAGAATGGCCTGTTCCGCCTCCAGGGAATACGGCATTCTGCGAATGCTCTCCAGTTCTGCCATTTTTCCTTACGCCCTTACCGAAATTTTCAGTGTCGCGCCGATTTCGCGATACAGTTTCACTCCCGCGGTGAAATCGCCGGTGGTCTTGATGGTCGCGCCGACGTCGATTTTTTTCTTATCGATTTTGATTCCGTATTCCTGTTCGAGTTTTTCGCTGACGTCCTTCGCCGTCACGGCGCCGTACAGCCGCCCGTCCGCGCCCCCGGTCGTCTTGAAAACCAAGCAAATCCCTTCGAGTTTGGTCTTCAGTTCCGTCGCCGCCTTTCGGTCCTCGGCTTCGCGGAACGCTTGGGCTTCCTCGCGGTTCTTCAGTTCGGTCAGCACCTGTGCGTCGGCGACCTTCGCGAGTTTGCGCGGGAACAGGAAGTTCTTCGCGTACCCGTCCGAAACGTTGACGAGGTCCCCCTTCTTCCCCTGCGCTTTGACGTCTTCAAGCAAAATCACTTTCATTTTTCGTTTCTCCCTTCACGGATTTATTGCGCCTGCAAGCACCTGTCGATGGTCTGTTCGAGCATTTCCCGCGCCAATTCCATATCCAGCACCGGGACGTTGGTTTTTTCCTGCTTTTCTTCGTCCCAGACCTGCCGCATCAGCCGCGCGCCGGCGGACTGAAAATGCCCGCCCCCGCCGAGCGACTCGACGACCGGCAAAACGTTATACGTCCCGTCCGACCGCGCGGACAGCGAAACGCCGTCCCCGCGCATATACAGCACGAACGACGCGCAAATCCCCTCGATTCCGACGAACCGCTCCGCGCACTTCGACGCGAGCACGACGTTCCGCGCGTCCGGCTCCTCACAATAGGAAATGATGAACCGGTCGCGGAAACAGTACCGCCTGCGCTCGAAGCCCTCCATCATCTCGTACTCCTCCGGCGTGGTCTTGAACTTCATCTTCGCCTTTGCCGGGTCCGCGCCCGCCGAACGCAGGTAGGAACAGGCGTGGAAGGTGCGCGAGCCGGTGTCGCGGGTGAAGAACTGCGTATCAAGCAGGATTCCGAGCAGTAGCAATTGCGCCTCCTCCGTCCGCAACAGACCGTCCGGAATGGCGAGTTCGAGGATTTCGCACACCAGTTCGGACGCGCTCGAAGCGTTCGGGTCGATGTTCATCGGCGCGAGCACGTTGTCCGCAAGAGGGGACGCGAGCGTGTGGTGGTCGATTACGATGACGCGGGGAGCCGTCTGATAGATATCGGGAGAGAAGAACTGGTTCGGGCTGGACGCGTCGGTGATGATGAGGAGCGTGTCCGGGGTCATCAGGTCCATCGCGCGGCGGGCGTCGACGAACATCGTTTCGTATTCCGGGAACGAGGAGAGCATTTCGAACGCGCCGGCGATGATACTTTCCTCCCGGTCGGTCACGATATGCACCGGCTTGCCGAGGAAGGACACCAGTTTTGCCACGCCGACGTTGGACGCGATGGAATCGTAATCCGGGCGCTGGTGCCCCATGACCAGCACGTTGCTGCTGACGCGAATCTGCTCCATGAGCAGGTCGCGGCAGACGCGGGAACGAATGCTGGTTTGCCGTTGGGCGGATTTGACCTTGCCGCCGTAGGCGATGTAGCCGCTCTTTTCCTTGTCCTTGACGACCGCAATCGCGCCGCCCCGCTGCAAAGCCGTCCGCAAGGCGGTCTGCGCGCTCTCCTGTTTCTCCGCGAGCGTCCCGGTTTCGTCCGAAACGCCGATGGAAATGGTCAGCGGGAGCATACTGCTCTCCGACGTCAGGGCGGAAATTTCGTCGATGATGGCGAATTTGCTGTCAATCATCTCCTGCAGGCGTTCGTGCGGGAACAGCAACAGGAACTTGCCGTCCTCGTATTCAAGCAGTACCGACTGCATACGTTTCGCCCATTCGGTCAGCGTCAAACTTATCTTCGCCGCCGCGAGGCGGAACGTTTCCGCGGCGCTCTGGGACAGTTCGGACGCGTTGTCGACCGCAATCAGCGCGAGCATCGGCGCGTCGTCGATGAGCCGTCCGCGCAACTTCGCCTCGTTCGTCACATTCGTCCAGACGGTCGCGTAGTACGTCTTGTTCTTCGTCGCGATGGCGAAGATATGCACCCGGTAGGTTTCGCTCCCGGTCTCAAGCTCGAAAACGTCCTTTCCTTCCTCACAGGCGTCCTCCAACTGCGCGAAGCAGAACCGGTCGTCGAACAACTTCTCCGTCGTCGACAGGAGCAGGTGCGACGAAACCTGTGGAAGGCTTTCGAACCGTCTGTTCGCCCAGACGATTTTGTTCCCACTGCCGACAATGAGCACCGGGTCGTCGAGCGACTTCAAAGCGTTCACCAGCACCGACGCCATATCCCCCGCCGCATAGCGGTGCAGGCGGGGTCGTTTCTCCGTCCGACGGGCCAAACAAAAGACGACATACAGCAACGTCAGCGCGCTGAACAGCAACCCGAGCGGAACGGAAAACCGAAACAGCATGAGCGACGACGCCACAAGCAGCAACAACGCCGCCAGAACGTCAATGAGCCGTTGCACCCCGTTTTTCATACAAAAACCTTTCCTATCAAGTATATTTGAACCGTAAACCAGTATACCACGAGAGAATACGCTCTGTCAAGCCCGTTTTCACGTCCCGCCGCGTTCGTACGGCGCGCCGGACGACGGGAGGTTCGCCTTTCGGTACCGCGCGGGTCGTTCGAGCGAGAGCGCGTTCGGGTCGTACGGTTCGGCGGAAAGTACGGATTTGCCCTTTTTGAGCGTGAACACCGCGGCGCCCGCCGAAGTACGGGTCGTCTTTTCGGTGATTTGTTCCTCCTTCACGAGCAGGGCGCGTCCGTCGTCCGTGACGAGGAAATACTCCGGCGCGCTCCCGGCGCGGAACACCCCGACGGCGGGGCTTCCGCCGTAGAGCGCGGCGGTCAGCTTGCGTCGGTTGGTCTTGGTCTGATAACTTTCAAGCGGAATGCGGACCGCCTTGCCGTTGGCAAAAAAGACGTTCAGACTGCCCTCGTAGGATTTGAGCGGGAGCGCGGCGACGACGCGCTCGTTCGGTTCGAACGAGAGGGCGGCGGGCAGATACGTTCCGAGAGAGGACGCCTTGCAGTCCTCGAAATCGCTCATGCGGGACTTGTACACCTGTGCAAGCGACGTGAAGAACAGCACCTCGCACCCGTTTGTGACTTCCTGCTTATACAGAAGCGAATCGTTCTCCTTGAACTTCTGCACGTCGCTCCCGCGCAAGGACGCGGGGGTGCATTTCTTGAAGTACCCTTCCCTGCTCAGGAACAGCACGCACGGATAGTCCTCGACCGGTTCGGAAAGGTCGGGTTCCTCCGTCCCGTCCGGCTCATAGAGCATGGTTTTTCGCGGCGCGCCGTATTTGTCGGCGATTTTCGTCAACTGCTTTGCGATGACCGAGCGAATGCGCCGGTCGCTGCCGATGAGCAGATTCAGCTCCTCGATGGCCTTTTCGAGGTCCTCTATCTCGTCGATGCGGTTGATGATATACTCCCGGTTCAGATTTCGCAACCGAATCTCCGCGACGTATTCCGCCTGCACCTGGTCGATGCCGAATCCGCTCATCAGATTCGGAACGACCTCCTTCTCGCTTTCGGTCTCGCGGATAATGCGAATGGCTTTATCGATATCGAGCAGGATTTCCTTCAGCCCGTAAAGCAGGTGGAGCTTGTCGCTCTTCTTAGAAAGGTCGAAAATATAGGTCCGGCGCAAACATTCCGTGCGGAACGCGAGCCATTCGTCGAGGATTTCGAGCACGCCGAGCGTTTGCGGCACTCCGCCGACAAGAACGTTGAAGTTGCAGGAAAAATTCTCCTCGAGAATGTGCAGTTTGTTGAGCCGGGCAATCAGCTTCTCCGCGTCCGCGCCCCGCTTGAGGTCGATAGCAAGGCGAAGACCGCCGATGTCGATTTCGTCGCGAATGTCGTTTATTTCCTTGATTTTCCCGCTTTTGACCTGTTCGACGATGGCGCTCTTGATTTTCTCGACCGTCGTCGTGTACGGAATTTCCGTGATTTCAATCCGGTTCGCCTTCGCGTCGTAGGTGTACCGCGAACGAACCGCGAACGAACCGCGTCCGGTCCGATAAATCTCGCGCAATTTGTCGCGCTGATACAGCAGGATACCGCCGGTGGAAAAATCCGGGCCTTTGAGCACATCGAGCAAGTCGTCGAGGGTCATGTGCGGGTCCTTGATGAGCCGCACGGTCGCCTCGCACACCTCGCGCAAATTGAACGAGCAAATCGTGCTGGTCATGCCGACGGCGATACCGTTGTTCGGCGAAACGAGGATATTCGGAAAGCCGGTCGGAAGCAACTCCGGTTCGGTCGTCGTGCCGTCGTAGTTCGGCACCATATCGACCGCGTCACAGTCGATGCCGTCGAAGATTTCCTCGCTAATCTTGGCGAGTTTGCACTCCGTATAGCGGGACGCGGCGTAAGCCATATCCGAATACTGCTTGCCGAAGCTGCCCTTGGACTCGATAAACGGGTGGAGCAGAGCCTCCTTGCCGGTCGTCAGGCGGACGAGCGTTTCGTAGATGGCGGCGTCGCCGTGCGGATTGAGCACCATGGTCTGCCCGACGACCTTCGCGCTCTTCGCCTTCGGTCCGTTCAGCAGGCCCATTCTGTACATCGTATAGAGCAGTTTGCGGTGAGCGGGCTTGAAACCGTCTATCGCCGGGATAGCGCGGGACACGATAACGCTCATCGCGTAGGGCATATAGTTGCTTTCGAGCACCTCCGTAATGCGAACGTCAAGCGGCTCGGCCGCCTGCACGGGAACAGGGGTCGGTTGTTTCTTTTTCGCCATGTGTCACCTCGCGCCGCCGTCAAAAATCGGCAAGTTCATAGTATTTCGCCCCGTAAGCGGCAATCATTTCCTTCCGGCCCGCTAAATTGTCGCCGAGCAGTACGTCGAACATCTCACCGGTCTTTTTCTCGTCCTCCGGCATGACCCGAATGAGCCGGCGGGTCGCCGGGTGCATGGTCGTGCGGGACATCATGTCCGGGTCGTTTTCGCCGAGCCCTTTTGAACGCTGAATACTGTATTTCTGCCCCTCCAGTTTGGAAAGGATCGCCTGTTTTTCGTTCTCGTCGTAGGCGAAATAGGTTTCGTCCTTGCAGGTGATTTCGTACAGCGGAGTCTCCGCGATATACACCCGCCCCTCGCGTATCAGCGTCGGAAGCAGGCTGTAAAAAAGCGTCATGATCAGCGTGCGTATCTGGTAGCCGTCGACGTCCGCGTCGGTGCAGATGATAATTTTATTCCAGCGAAGTTGGTCGAGGTCGAAGGTGGAAAGGTCTTTGCCCTTATGCCCTTTCAGTTCCATACCGCAACCGATGACCTTTATCAGGTCGAGGATAATGTCGCTCTTCATCACCTTGTCCGCGGACGCCTTCAGGCAGTTGAGCGTCTTTCCGCGGACCGGGATGATTGCCTGAAACTCCGCGTTGCGGGCGAGTTTGCAGCTCGTCAGGGCGGAATCCCCCTCGACGATATACAGTTCGCACACCTCCGGGTCGCGCGAGCGGCAATTGACGAATTTTTCGACCGTGTTCGCGATGCTGTCGACCGGCTGGGTGAGTTTCTTTTTGATGTTCACCCGCATTTGGTCGGCGGATTCGCGCGAACGCTTGTTGACGAGGATTTGCTGGCAGACCTGCTCGGCGAGGGCGGGGTTCTCCGCGAAGTACGCGTCGAGCGATTGCTTGAAGAATTCGGTCATCGCCTTGGTGATGAACGCGTTGTTAATGGCTTTTTTGGTCTGGTTTTCGTAGGATGTGCGGGTGGAGAAGGAATTGACGACCAGAACGAGGGAATTCTTGACGTCGTCGAACGTGACCTTCGACTCGTTTTTCGTGTACTTGCTCTTTTCGGAGCAGTATTTATCCACCGCGTAGACGAACGCCGAACGGGTCGCCTTGTCCGGGCACCCGCCGTATTCGAGGAAGGAGGAATTGTGGTAGTATTCCAGCAGATTGACCTCATTCGAGAAACAGAAGGCAAATTCGATTTTCAGTTTATAATCCGGCATATCCTGCCGGTCGCGCCCGACCCGCTCACAGCCGTACTTCTGCACCGGCGTCAGCCCCGCGTCCCCGACGATTTCCGCCATGTAGTCGGCAATGCCGTTCTCGTAGCAGAACGTGTGCGTTTCGTGCGCGCCCTCGCTGTTCTGCCAATCGAGGTTGAGCGTCAGCCCGGCATTGACGACCGCCTGCTTGCGAAGGGTCCGCAAGAAGTATTCCAAGGAAATCTCGGTGTCCGTGAACACCTCCCGGTCGCTCTTCCAGCGCACGACCGTACCGGTCTTATTCTTCGGACATTCGGTCTTTTCGAGCGCGCCGACCGGTTCGCCGTGCGAAAAGCGAATGGAATACTTCGTCCCCTTCTGATAGGACGTGACCTCCATGAACTCCGACGCATACTGCGTCGCACAGGCGCCCAGCCCGTTGAGCCCGAGCGAATATTCGTAAGCGCCGCCCTCGTCGTTTTCGTACTTTCCACCCGCGTACAACTCGCAATAGACCAGCTCCCAGTTGTATCGCTGTTCCTTTTCGTTCCAGTCCAGCGGCACGCCGCGCCCGAAGTCCTCGACCGTCATGACCCGGTCGGCGTCCACCGTGACGTTGATGACCTTTCCGAACCCTTCCTTGAATTCGTCGACCGCGTTGGAAAGGATTTCAAAAAACGAATGTTCGCACCCCTCCAGCCCGTCCGACCCGAAGATGACCGCCGGACGCTTCCGCACCCGGTCCGCCCCGCGGAGCATGGAGATACTCTGACTGCCGTATTCCTGATTCTTCTTCGCCATATCCTCTTTCCTTTTCCCGTTTTCTTACCTACGGGGGTCGTAAAAACCGACCTTGCGGTACACCTTCGCGAGCGTCTTATTGGCGACATACGAGGCGCGCTCCGCCCCCTCGATGAGGACCTGATTGAGGAACGCCTTGTCCGCCATGTACCGCTCAAATTCCCTTTGGATTCCGCCGAGCAGGTCCGCGACCGCTTCCCCGACCGCGAGCTTGAACTCGCCGTAACCCTTCCCGGCGAACTCCCGCTCGATTTCCCCGTCGGTCTTTCCCGTCACGGCGGAATAGATGTTCATCAGATTGTTGATACCGTGTTTGCCCTCCGCACGGCGGACCTCGCCGTCGGAATCCGTCACCGCCTTGCGTATCTTCCGCAGGACGACGTCCTTCGGGTCCAGCACGAAAATCGTCCCGTCCCCGCTTTCGGACTTGCTCATCTTTTTGGTCGGGTCGGAGAGGGAGCGAATGCTCGCGCTGTTTTGCGTCGTGAGCGCTTCGGGAACCCGAAAGGTTTCGCTGTACACCCCGTTGAAGCGGTTGGCGATGTCGCGGGCGAGTTCGACGTGCTGTATCTGGTCTTTGCCGACCGGGACGCAATCCGCCTGGTACAGCAGGATGTCCGCCGCCATCAGCACCGGGTAGGTATACAGTCCGCCGTTGATATTATCCGCGTGCCGGGCGGATTTATCCTTGAATTGCGTCATGCGGTTCAGCTCGCCCATCATCGTGTAGCAGTCAAGCACCCACGCGAGTTGGGAATGCGCCGGGACCATGCTCTGTAAAAACAGAGTTATCTTCTCCGGGTCCAGCCCCGCGGCGAGGTAAACGGCGGCGGTCTTGAGACAATTCTGCCGCAATTCCGCCGGGACCTGCCGCACCGTTATCGTATGCAGGTCCGCGAGCATATAGTAGCACAGGAAATCGTCCTGCATCTTCGTCCAGTTACGCAAAGCGCCGAGGTAATTCCCGATTGTGAGCGTGCCGGACGGTTGAATGCCGGACAGGACGACTTTCTTTCTTGCTTCTTCCATAACAGTTGACCGACCCTTCTTCCCGCTTCCCGCGGGAGGTTTTTGCAAGCGTATACGGATATAGTATAGCATAGAAACGGGCAAATTTCAATAAATTTCCAACAAAAAATTGCGAGATTTCCAAAAAAGAGCCTCGCAAAACGATTTTCCGAAAAAATTTCCGCCCTTTCGGGACGGAAATCGGGGTTTTGCATATTTATTCATTCCGTATTTTTTGGTTTTTGCGTGCGAAAGTATGCGTTGAAAAAGCGATACCAAAAAGTATCGCATAGCGCTGTTTTCGAAATCGAAAAACTTTCCATCGCCGTGGAACGCGCAAAAAAGAAAAACGGACCGCCCGAAAGCCGTCCGTTTTTGCCCGTTTACGCCTCGAAATCGAATCCGGTGACGTGCCAGGTTTTCCGCCCCGCGCCCGTTCCGGAATCGGTACATGCAAAGCGCATACCGAAGTAGAACAACTGCACGTCGCCCCATTCGTCTGTCCGCGTGAAATAGTATTCCGCGTAAGCGCTCGACGGGTCGTCCGAACCGAATCCGCACAAAGTCAGCCCCTGCCCTTCCAACGAGCCGACCTTCCCGTTGAACGCCCCCACAAGCGCGTCCTCGTCGGCGACGGTCAGCGCGCTCGCACGGTCGCCGTTCAGGTAAGCGTTATAGAAGCGGAACGCGGCGTTTTGCAGGCACACATACCGTTCCGACCCGCAAAAAGTTTCCGGCGTGAGCGGCGCACCCGCCGCGCCGTCCGCGAACGTGAGATGGTTCGACCCCTCCGCCGGAACGGGCGTCAACTCGCACGAGAGGACCTTCCAATCCGCGTTCCGGTCCGCGTCGCCGGGGTTCGTGCGCACGACGGACAGCTTTGCGGATACGCCTTGGTTCGAATTTTGCAGGGCATACCGCACGGACAGGTCCGCTTTTTGGGTGGTCGTCCCGTCGAGCGTATACGGTTCAAATCGGATTGCCGTATACGCATACGCGTTCAAACGGTCCGGAAACGACGCCTCTGTCGGAAAATGCGCGGGCAGAGCGTCCCCGCCGCGCGCGAGCGACAGCGCCCCCGCCCGGTCAGCCCGTATGCAGGCGCTGATAAAACGGTAGACCGTCTGTTGCAGTCTCAGGGAATCTGTTTCAGAACGAAATCGCTCATGGTAACCGCTTGGTCTTTCGGCGACGCACTTACCGCGCTTCCGACCGGGACGAACGCCCATTTTTCGTCCATTTCGTATTCCGTATTGCTCATGAACGCGTACCGCACGTTCGTATCGGACGCGACGTAGGACTGGTACCATTGCCCGTTTTCCAGCCGCACCATTTCCTGCGTTTCGTATTGTATTTCGCCGGGGTCGCGGTAGGCATCCGGGTCCTGCGCATGGAGCGACAGCGCGTTCACATAGGCGGCTTTCAAAGGCGTCGGAAGGAACAAGGCGACGTCCTTCAGGTAAAAGATCCCGTCCTCGTCCAGCATGACCACGCCTGTCACCGCTTCCACATCAAATTCGTCCTTATCCCAGAACAGCGGACCCAGCCAGCGCGGAAGCGCAATCCTGTCCGCCTGGTAGAATTCACAGGTCCCGCCTTCCCCTTCCACGCAAACGGTCAGTTCGTCCGTAAGCACCAAGACGCGGGAATATTTTTCGCCGTCCCCGCCGTCCAGTTCTCCCCATACCGCGATTGGGCGTTCGACGTAATGGGCGAAGCCGGTCTCGTCCTCGAATCGTGCGCCGGCATTGTAGAGATAGTAGGTTTTTTCGCTCCCGATTGGGATGAAGTCCCAATTCGCGTTCATCTCGTACTCCGCGTTGCTCAAAAACACATACCGAATGTTCACGTCAGACGCGACGTAGGACTGGTACCATTGCCCGTCCTCCAACTGCACCATTTCCTGTGTTTCATTTTGCAATTCGCCGGGGTCTCGGTAGGTTTCCGGGTCCTGCTCGTGCAGTGAGGTGGCTTTTTCGTAGTTTTCCTCTATGCCGGACCCCGATGTCCCGCTCGAAGTTTCTCCGGACGTTTCGTTTGATACCTCGCTCGACGTTTCTCCGGATGTTTCGTTTGATACCTCGCTCGATGTTTCTTCAGGCGTTTCGTTTGACGTTTCGTCCGACACCTCGCTCGACGTTTCGTCTGACGTTTCGTTTGACGTTTCGTCCGACGGTGCGTTTCCGACCGAGCATGCCATCAGCGTCAACAGTGCCGCACAGAGAACAGCGGTCAGGCAGACCGCCCAAACCGGAATTTTTCCTTTCATAATACGCGTAATTCTCTCTTTCACACTGACGTTGCCGAAGGACAGCGGCGAGAAGGCGATATTTCCCCCCTGGCTGACGGAAAGAAGCGCCAACGAATACGCCTTTCTGTCCTCTTGCCCCATATGTTTGACGGTTTTTTCGTCGCAAGCGTACTCGATGTCCTTGCTGAGCAGGAGATACGCCGCCCAGACCAGCGGATTGAACCAGTACACGCACAGCACCAGAAACGCGAACGGCTTGAGGATATGGTCCAATCGCTTGATGTGCGATTCCTCATGCGCGATGTAGTACGGCCAATCCGCCCTATTCGCGGTGGCGGGAATATAGATTAACGGGCGAAAGAGCCCTGACACAAACGGGGAGCAGTTCCGCCCCAGCACGCGCACCCGGCTGTCGTAAACGACCGCATCGCGCACCTGATAACGGAGCAACAGCGTGCTTACCAGCAAATAACCGAACATGACCGCGACCCCGCACGCCCAGACCACGGAAAGAATCCTCACCACGTCCGTTTTCGGTTCCGCCGCCGACGCGGCGCCCGGAACGGATTGTGGAACCGTTTGTGAGACCGTCGCGTCCGGCACGGTTCCCGGAACGCCATTCGGAACAACGTCGTCCGGCGTCGGAACGGTATCCGGGATAAAATCCGGGACAACGTCCGGAACGTCATTCGGCACGGCGTCCGGAACGGCGTCCGGAACAGCGTCCGGGACGGACAGCGAAACCGTATCCTCTGCAGGCGAAGAAAACGTCGAAGCGGGAACCGAAAGTTCAATCAGCCCGACGGGAAGGACCAGCCGCGCAAACACGACCGCCCAAATCACGCACCGAAGAAAGGACGGCCCCTTCTTCAGCAACGGGCGCAAGAGAATTGCCGCGAGCACGGCAATCGACGGGATAACGGAAAATCCGCACAGAGCGAGAAACAGTTCTTTCATCTCGATTCCCTCCCCGTCATCGTTGACGTTCTTTTGCCGGATATGCTTTTCCGGAGAAATTCATGCCTTTGCGATTCCCTCGACGTTTGCATTTTGTCACCTCGTTTGAATTAGTATTGTTCATTATTCCTATGAGGTGAGTATATCATAATATACCTCCTCTGTCAAGGGGTTTTTGAAACATTTTTCGATTTTTCTGAATTTTACCTAAATGCAAATCCCTGACGCATACAAAAAATGGGTTTCCGGGAGAACCCGGAAACCCTTGAAAAGCCTTGCTATTCCTTACTTTTTCATCGCTTCTTCGACCGCGACGGCGCAAGCGACGGTCGCGCCGACCATCGGGTTGTTGCCCATGCCGATCAGGCCCATCATCTCGACGTGCGCCGGGACGGACGAAGAACCCGCGAACTGCGCGTCGCTGTGCATACGGCCCATCGAATCGGTCAGACCGTAGGACGCGGGACCCGCCGCGACGTTGTCCGGGTGAAGCGTACGCCCCGTGCCGCCGCCGGACGCGACGGAGAAGTACTTCTTGCCCTTCTCGACGCATTCCTTCTTGTAAGTGCCGGCGACGAGGTGCTGGAAACGGGTCGGGTTGGTGGAGTTGCCGGTGATGGAAACATCCACGCCCTCATGCCACATGATTGCGACGCCCTCAATCGGGTCGTTCGCGCCGTAGCAACGGACCTTCGCCTTTTCGCCGTCGGAATAGGCAATTTCGCGCACGATGGTCAGTTCCCCGGACTTGAAATCGTAATCCGTCTGGACGTAGGTGAACCCGTTGATACGGGAAATAATCATCGCCGCGTCCTTGCCGAGACCGTTGAGAATGACCCGCAACGGCTCCTTGCGGACCTTATTCGCCGTGCGGGCAATACCGATAGCGCCTTCCGCGGCGGCAAAGGACTCATGCCCCGCGAGGAACGCGAAACACTTGGTTTCCTCGCGCAACAGCATCGCGCCGAGGTTGCCGTGTCCGAGCCCGACCTTTCGCGTTTCCGCGACGGAACCGGGAATGCAGAACGCCTGCAAGCCGATACCGATGGCCTCCGCCGCGTCGGAAGCGCTCTTGCAACCCTTCTTGATTGCGACCGCACAGCCGAGCGTATACGCCCAGACCGCGTTCTCGAAACAAATCGGCTGTACCCCGCGAACGATGCCGTCCGCGTCGACGCCCTTTTCGTCGCACAGCGCCTTGGCCTCCTCCAGAGAGGAAAGTCCGTATTCTTTCAGACAGGCGTTGATTTTCTCAATCCGTCTTTCGTATCCTTCAAATGTTGCCATGTTCCGTTCGCCTCCTTATTCCTTTCTCGGGTCGATATACTTGACTGCTTCGTCATACCGGCCGTAGGTTTTGACGTTCTTTTCGTACGCTTCCGCCGGCGCGACACCGTTGCGGATAGCCTCCATCATCTTGCCGAGGTGAACGAACTTATAGCCGATGACCTGGTCGTCCTTATCGACGGCGAGGTTGAGGATATACCCTTCTGCCATTTCGAGGTAGCGGACACCCTTCGCGTTGGTCGCGAAAATCGTGCCGACCTGCGAACGAAGTCCTTTGCCGAGGTCGTCGAGCGAGGTGCCGACCGGCAGACCGTTCTCCGAGAAAGCGGTCTGGGAACGACCGTAAACGATTTGCAGGAACAGTTCGCGCATCGCGACGTTGATAGCGTCGCAAACGAGGTCGGTATTGAGCGCTTCGAGAATGGTCTTGCCCTGCAGGATTTCCGCCGCCATCGCCGCCGAATGGGTCATGCCGGAGCAACCGATTGTCTCGACGAGCGCCTCCTCGATGATACCCTCCTTGATGTTCAGGGACAGTTTGCAACAGCCCTGCTGCGGAGCGCACCAGCCGATACCGTGCGTAAAGCCGGAAATGTCCTTGATTTCATACGCCTTGACCCATTGTCCCTCCTCCGGGATGGGGGCCGGCCCGTGTTTCGGACCTTTGGCGATTGGACACATCCGTTCAACTTCGCTGGAATACTGTAACATTTTCTTTCTCCTTTCGGAATCGTATATCATTTTCTTTTTACGGGATAATTTCGCCGAACACCTCGCCGGACAACCCGGCCGCGTTCGCTTCGTCCGTGTCGAGGTGGACCGCCGGCGCGTACTTATCGCTGACGCGGACGACGACCTCGCCGAAGGTCAGACCGCGTTCGCCGTCGACCTTGACCGAAACCACCTGCTTGTCCTGCAGACCCATTTCCTCCGCCGTCGCCGTATCGAGGTGCAAATGGCGTTTCGCGGCGATAACGCCGTGGTCGATTTCCAATTCGCCCGCCGGACCGACGATTTTAATGCCTTCCGTGCCGGCGAGGTCGCCGGATTCGCGAATCGGCGCCGTGACGCCGAGCGTGCGGGCGTCGGTGAGCGAAATTTCGACCTGCGTTTCCTTGCGCACCGGACCGAGAATCAGGACGTTGTTGATGGACTTTTTCGGACCGACGAGGTTGACCCGTTCGTTGCTCGCGAACTGCCCCGGCTGGGAAAGCATCTTCTTGACGGTCAGTTCCTTGCCCGGACCGAGCAGGACTTCCAAATCTTCCTGCGTCAGGTGGACGTGTCTCGCGGAGGTTTCCACGATGATTTTTTTCATACAAAACCCTACCTTCCTTTTGACTCTCCCTTAATTATACAACGTATCGTCGAAAAAGTAAAGAGATTTTTCGCAAAATTTCCCGCTTGCCCGAAAAAGTTTCGCGCAAAACACGGTCCGCGCAAAAAGGCAAGCCCCATATCGCGGGACTTGCCTTGCGAAAACGCGGAAAAGTCACTCAAGGATATTCGAGGTGATTTGGTCGACGCCCATGGCGATGAGGTTCTGCGCGTCCTCCAGACGGTCGACCGTCCAGCAGTTAACGACGATTCCCTTCGCGTGCAGGTCGTCGACGGCTTCTTTCGTCAGACAGGTGAAGAGCGCGTCGAGGTCGATTTTGTTGTCCACCAGTTTTTGGACGGTTTCCGGGTTGACGTCGCAAGTCAGCCACTGGGCGTTCGCCTCCGGCCAGACCTTTCGCAAGTTGAGCAGGTTATCGAGCGAGAAGGAAATGAAGATGATGCTGTTTTCGTATTCGAAAGAACGAATGATGTCCAGCACCTCCTTCGCCTGTTCCACGGTGTAACTGCCCTTGAATTCCAGCACGCCGACTTTGCCGTAGCGCTTGCAGATTTTGACGTACTCCTGCAGGGTCGGCATCATCAGGTCGCCCCGGTCGAAGGTTTCGTCCTTGTCCTTATACTGCAAGCGGCGCAAGGACTGGAACGTAGACACCTCCGGGACCAACTTGTCAATGCAGTTGCGGGCGGTGTCGTCGTCATGGCAGAGCACGAAATGCCCGTCGCTGGTCTTGCGGACGTCCGTTTCGATACCGAAATAACTACGGTTGCCCGCCGCGACGAAAGCGGAGCAGGTGTTCTCCCGCTCGATGCCGGAAAGACCGCGGTGCGCGACGATTTTGGTCTTGCCATGGTCGGGGATTTTAATCGTATCCATCATTTTGCTATGCACTCCTTACGGAATTGGATTGATACCGGTCGCCCGGTTCTTCGCACCCAGTATACCCCCGGTGCGAAAAAATGTCAACCCCGTTTTCGCCGTTTTTTGCGGCAAAAACAGGAAAATTCGGTTATTTTTTCGGCCGTTGCTGGTCAGCGTAGAACCGCTCGAACGCGTACCCGTCGAAACCGGGGTCGTCCTCGCGCAAATCCGCAAGCGCCACTTCCCCGCCGCCCGTCGCCTTCGACTGCTTCCCGGCGAGCATGATTTTCACGCCCATCGTCATTTCCGGGACGGAAACGAGGTCGTTCGGCTTGCCTTCCAGCCACGCGCAAACGTGCTTGAGCATCGCCTCGTACAGCTTGTTGACGTCGAGTTTATAGGCGAAACTGGTCTTGTTCGTCATGACCAGCGCCGTAGACGGTTGCCAGCCCTTCAGGCAGATGTGGTAGCACGCGGTCGCGCCGGAGGCGAAACGAACGAAATAGGAGTCCGTCGGAACGTCCCCGACGAGCCCGGTCCCGATAAACCGGCAGGAAACCGCCGTATCCCCCTGCAGGAAACCGAGAATGGATTCGACGGAATGAATGGCGTAGTTGAATTCGTCCACGCCGACCATCGTCGAAACGTGCAGGATTTGCCCGCGTTCCTCGGCGGGAACGGCGAAGAAGCTGTCGCGCTCGTAAGTATAGCGCATCGCGGAAGTGCCGAGAATGACCTTTCCGCTCGCCGCAAGCGCCTCAAGCGTTTTGCAGTCCCGCAAATTGCCGACGATGGGCTTGTCGATAAACACCGGTACGCCCGCGTCGAGGAAAGGCTTTGCCAGTTCGATATGACGGTCCCAGTTGCAACTTTGGATAAACGCGATGTCAACGTGTTTCGCCATCTCCGCAAGGTCGGTGTAACGCTTTTCGAGGCGGAATTTTTCCAGGAAAGCGTCGACTTCCTCGTCCGTGCGGAAACCGTCGTTGTAAATGGCGGTATAGCGGGCGACGTCCCCCTGCAGGAGGATTTCCGCGAAGGACGGCGCGTGCGACGTGTCGATATTGACGGTCCCGATTCTGTACATCTTTTCTACGCTCCTTTTTTGCGTTTTGCAACTGCATTGTAGCACACTTTTCCGCGTATTGCAAGGGGTATCGCGAAAAAACCGCGGACCGCCCGCGGCTTTTTTCGTTTGCGTTTTCAGTACAGCCGCACGGCGCACACGGACATATCGTCCGCGCAAGCGGATTGCGTGCGGGCGGCGGTCAGCACCGCCGACGCGACGGCGTGCGCGTTGCCGGCGGACGCCATAGGTAGCCGGTTCGCCCCGGCGCGGAGCGCGCCGGAGGAATCGCCGACCTGAAGAACCCCGTCCGATAAAATCAAAAGCATATCCCCCTTGCGGACGCGGAAGGTCCGTTTCTCGGCGATGATGTCGCGCATGATGCCGGCGGGCGGCGTCTTGGATTCGAATCGCCGGCAGACGCCGTCGCGGAACAAAAGCGTCGGCGCGGCGCCCGCTTTGATGAGCGTTGCGGTGCAGGTGTAGCGGTCGATTTCGAGCAGGTCAATCGTGGCAAAGACTTCCTTTTCCTTCTGCTGCAACGCCTTATTGACCATCTGCAACGCGTCGGTCTTGTCCGCCCCGACGGTCAGCAGTTTCTCGAGCATGATTGCCGCAAGCCGGGAACTAAGAGCGGCGTCCCGCCCGGACCCCATTCCGTCCGACAGCAGGCAGTAGAAGTAACCGTCCTCCGTTTCAAAGAAGGATACCGTGTCCCCGCTGACCTTTTCGCCCATCTTTGAGGCCGTGCATTTGGCGTACTCCACGCGAAGGCGGGGCGCGGAAGTCAGTTTCATGACCGCATACTCCCCGCCGAGCAGGAATTCCGGCTCGGACAGGTTCGTCCCGACCCGTTCCGACAGCGTCGCGGAAATGCGGGCGGCGGAGGCGGAAACCTCGCTCAAACGCACCCCGAACACCTCGACGGTCCGCAAGCGCGTCCCGGTCACGCGGACCCCGTCGCACGGAATCTTCATCTCCCGCAAGGAATCCCGCACCTTCACGGCGGCCGCCTTGTCGTTCGTCCGCGACGCCTCCTCCCGACGCGCGGCGGCGTCAAGCAGCGAGGAAAGGTTCGCGTACTCCGCCGCCATACGGCGTATCCCCTTTTCGCTCTCCTTTTCGCGCAAGGTCGGCAGGTTGTTGACCGTCTTTGCCATGGCGCGGATACTCGGACAGCGGCGGGTGATGTGGAGCGGCAGGTCGGGGATATGGATAACGCCCTGCTCCCTCATTCCGTCGACAAAGCAGTTGCATATCTCGCTTTCGTCAAGGTCGCACCCCTCGCAATTGCGGCAGAACGCCCGCACGACGGTCTGAATCCCCTGTACGGTTTTGTCGACGCTCTGCGGGGCGGCGTTTTCGGAGACCGTGTAAAACAGACCGGAAAGCGAGGAAAAAGCCGCCGCGTACTTTTCCAGCCGTAAGTCCTTCACTTTCAGCGGGGACGCGGCGGGCGGGAGTTTCTTCGGGACGTACTTCTGCAACGGCAGAAAGCCCGCGCAAGCCGTCAGCAAAAGCACCGCCGCCGGGAGCACCGTCGCGCTGTCGGCGAGGTACCAGTAGCCGGAGACCGAAATCATGTACGCAAGCAACAGCGCCAGAAATTCCGAGCCGGGCGCGAGCAGACCGTAGGTGATGCCGACCACACCGAGCGCGCCCGCCGCCGCACCGCCCGCGGTCAGTCCGCAAAGCAGACCCGTCACGCAACCGAGCGCGAACCCTTTGTTCCGCGACATACAGAGCGTGAACACCGCGCCGACCGGCAGGGCAAGCGGCGCGCCGAACACGGAAAACGGCCGCAACACTTGCGTGAGCGCGAACGCACAGCCGAGCAGGGACAAATCATAGAACCGCCCCTGCTGTAAAAACTGACAGAACAGCCAGCAGAACGCGGGAATACAGACCGAAAGCCCCGCCGTCATGACGATTTGCGCCGGGGTGTCCGCGCGGAACAGGCTCCCGACCGCCGTGAGCAGCGCGGCGGTCGACGCGAAACCCATTCGATACAGATTTTTCGCCGGTTTTTCCGCTTTTGCGGACGAAAGCAGTTCGCGAAGTTTCGCCCTACCCGTTCTGCCTTTTCCGCGTTTCTCCGCCGCGCACAACGCGAGGAAACAACCGAGCAGGCAGACGAACAGCGTGAGCCTCCCCGACCCGCAAAACGGCGTCGCCGCAACACAGCCGAGCAGAAGCGCCGGGCGGCATTTCTCCGAAGCGCAAAGCAACGCGACGCCGAACGGGTGCGCCCCCTCCGTCAACGACGCGCAGGAAAGCAAAAAACCGCCGGAGAAAGCGAGCAATTCCTCCCGTTTTTCCGCAAGTTTCCGTTTCAATACCGAAAAATCCATGAACATCTTTCCCCTTTACCATCCGTTTTCGCCGACGGGCGTTGACCCGTGACGGTATGTTTGATTATACGACGGACGGGCGGCGGGACGTGTCGAAGGGACGGAACGGTTTTTCTGTTCTTTTGCACTCTTTTCGCCGGTTTCGGCTTTTGCGGCAAAAAAAGTCCCGCGTTTGTAAAAGACGCGGGAACGGTCGGTGGCAAATGCTTTTTTTGCGGGATTCGGTTAAACGGTGGTCTTCCCTGCCAGAATGCGCTGATAATCCTCGAAATTCCGCCGCAACAGGGCGGGCGTATCCAGTCCGTACGGGCACTTTGACGTGCAATGTCCGCAACGGACGCAAGTTTCGACCTTTTGCATCATCGCCTGACTTTCCGGCGTCAGCCAACCGGCGGACGGACTTCGGCGTATCAATTGAGACATGCGGGCGCAAGTGCTGATTTGTATCCCCTGCGGGCAGGGCATACAGTATCCGCACGCCCGGCAGAAGTCGCCCTGCAGTTCCTCGCGGTCCTTTTCGACGGCAGCGCGCAATTCGTCCGTCATTTCCGGCGGGTTTTCGCCGTAGGAAAGAAATTCCTCCAGCTCCCGCATTCGCTGAACGCCCCAAATCGGCAGGACGTTTTCGAATTGCGCCATCCACGCGCAAGCGGCTTTCGCGTTCGTCAGCAGGCCGCCGGAAAGTCCCTTCATCGCGATGAACCCGACCCGTTCTTCCGCGCACAGGCGGACCAGCGCAAGGTCCGGCTCCGTCGCGAGGTGGCAGAACGGGAATTGCAGCGTTTCATACAGCCCGGAACGGACCGCCTCCTCCGCCGTATGCAGGCGGTGATTGGTGATGCCGATATGGCGGATAAGCCCGCGCGCCTTCGCTTCGAGCGCCGCTTCGTACAGCCCGCTCCCGTCGCCGGGTCGCGGAACGAACGCGGGATTGTGGAACTGATACAGGTCGATGAAATCCGTTTGCAGATTCCGCAGGGATTCGCGCAAATCCCGCCAAAAACCGTCGGCGTCCGAAGCCGCGGTCTTGGTCGCAAGGACGATATGCGGCCGCACGTCCGCGAGGGCGAGCCCAATCTTGCGTTCGCTGTCCGAATAGGCGCGGGCGGTATCGAAAAACCTGATTCCCGCGTCGTACGCTCTACGGAGCAGCGCGCAAGCGTCCTGTTCGGAAATGCGCTGGATCGGCAGAGCGCCGAAACCGGTCTTCGGTACGGTGACGCCGGTTTTGCCAAGGGTGACGGTTTGCATGGAGAATCCCTCCCGTTTTTGAAACTGTGTAAAAGAAAACAGGGAGCGGACGCGCCGCGTCCGCCCCGGTCAAATTCACTCGTCCTTAGCGAACGCGCAAATCACGTCCGCCGTCTTTTCGATTCCGAGCGCGCCGCTGTTGAGGAGCATATCGTAATTCCGGCGCGCGCCCCAGATACTGTCGGTGAATTCCTCGTAATGGCGGGCGCGGCGCTTATCCGACTGCGTCATCAGTTTTTCCGCCTTCGACGGGTCCTCGCCGTACTCCTCGACGATGCGCTTGAC
>CANQTR010000001.1 GCA_947626805.1 uncultured Clostridia bacterium | reverse complement strand
CGCAGGCTCTTGTCGCCGTGTCCCAGCGGATACCATGCCATCAGCCCCATGCCTGTTTCGGAAAGAATCTTTTTCAGTTCGGTCTGTGGATAGTACGGGTGCGCCTCCACCTGAACGACCTGGGGTTTCAGCTCCATGGTGTCGATGGCTTCCCGTAAAAGCTCATCGGGGAAGTTGGAAAGACCGATGGCTTTCACCTTGCCGACCTTGACCGCCTTTTCGATGTTCCGATAGCCCTCGCGCCAGTTATCCGTAGGCTGGTGCAGGAACAGCAGGTCGATATAGTCCGTGCCGAGCCGGGCGAGGGTTTCGTCTACCGCCGTTTCCTTTTCGTAGACCGTGGGCCACAGCTTTGTGACAAGGAAAATGTTCTCTCTCTTGACGCCGCTTTTCTTGATACCGCGGCCTGTGCCGCTCTCGTTCATGTAGCCGTTGGCCGTGTCGATCAGGCGAACGCCGCTCCTGAGCGCGCTCTCCACCGACGCCTCCGCCTCTGCCGGGGACATCATAAACACGCCGATTCCGGCCATAGGCATTTTGATTCCGTTGTTTAGCGTAATAAATTCCATTTGATAAAATCCTCCTTTGTTTTCGTACTTTTATTTTACCCCGAAAGGCAGGCAAAGGGAAGTCTCGATTGGTTCATCAGATATAACCTATGGGTTATAACCCCGGCAAAAGGTTCCAACCGAAAAAAACACCCGCCACAGAGCGGATGTTTTTATAGGTGAAATTCTATTTCAGCTTTGCGCCGTCTTTGAACGCGTTTCCGACCTTTTCACCCAGGCGGATGTAGGCGGCAGCCGTCGGGTCGAAGATAATGGCGTCCAATTTTTTATAGTCCACGTTGCCGTCCGTCAGGACGCTCTCGTCGGCGCTGACGTTGACGATCTCGCCGATCACATTGCCGTCCTCGTTGCATTTGAGGAATTTACATTCCAGCGTCAAAGGCAGCTGCTCTATGATCGGGGCGTTTACAAATTCGCTTTTTACCGTCGTGAAGCCCGCTTTCTCCATTTTGTTCGGCTCCTGCTTCGCGGAAACAATCCCCACATAGTCGCAGGGGACGACGGTGGAGGCGGTAGCAAAGCTGACGGTAAAAGCGCCGGTCGCTTTGATATTGTCCGTGGTCTTGTGGGAACTGAGGCACAGCATGACCTGATTTGCGTCATACTGACCGCCCCATGCCGCGTTCATCAGGTTTGGCTTTCCGTTTTCGTCATAGGTGCCGATCATCAGCACCGGCTGGGGGTAGACCCACGGTTTCACGCCAAAATTCTTTCTCATTGTGTTTTCCTCCGTTTACTTGATGATTTTTGCTCCACCGAACACGGCGGACATTTCCATGTGATTGAGTGCGCAATCGATGTGCGCCAGTTCCTCCGGCGAAAGCTCGATTTCCGCCGCGCCCGCGTTTTCCCGCAGCCGCTCGGATTTTCTTGTACCGGGGATAGCGACAAGGCTCGGCCGCTTGCAGAGCATCCACGCGAGGGAGATTTGAGCCGGAGTCGCGTGCTTCTCTTCGCCGACTTTTTCAAGGAGCGCGAGCAGTTCCCGATTTTGCTTTACGCCTTCCGCGGAAAACTGAGGCATGGAGCTGCGGTAATCCGTTCCCTGCTCGAATTTGGACTTTTCATCGTATTTTGCGGAAAGGAATCCATTTGCAAGCGGAGAGAATGCCACATAGCCGATATGCAATTCTTCCAGCGTGCAGAAAAGGGATTCATGCCAGCGCGCCATCATGGAATAGCGGTTCTGGACTGCCGTTACCGGGCAGACCGCATGGGCCCGGCGCAGATATTCTTCGTTTGCCTCTGAAATACCCCAATAGCGGATTTTTCCCTCTTTCATAAGCTGCGACATGGTTTCCGCCACGGTCTCCGGTTCCACATCCGGGTCGATCCGGTGCTGATAGTAGAGATCGATATAGTCTGTTCCAAGCCGTCTGAGACTGCCCTCCACCGATTTGCGGATGGTCTCCGGGCGGGAATCGGTAATCAATCCGTTTGGTGCGTGCTGCACCCCGCATTTTGTGGCGATGACTACTTTCTCTCGATAGGGAGCAAGCGCCGCGCCTACTAATTCTTCATTGTAGGCGGTGCTGCCGTCCGGGAGTGTTCCGGTGTAACACTCCGCCGTGTCAAACATCGTGTACCCAAGTTCTACCGCCTCGTGGATGCGTTTTGTCATTTCCTTCGTGTCGGACGGTGCGCCAAAAGCATGGGTCATGCCCATACAGCCGAGGCTTATGGCTGATACGGTCAAATCTCTGCCCAAAGTTCTGTATTTCATGTTATCCTCCTTATTTTTTTGCCGTATACCGAAGCCAAAGCGTATCGTTTTCGGTCTGCTCCACCGCTTTCAGGGAATACGCAACGGGGGCGGCGGGAGAAAACCCGCCTGTTTCAAACAGAGAAGCACATCCGCTGTCGCCGTCCGCCGTGGGCGCTAAAACGATGCTGAGTTCGTCGATCAGCCCCGCCACAGCGAAAGCCTGATTGGTCACCCCGCCTCCGGCAAGCAGGACCCGGTCAATCCCGAACAGGGTTTTGAGTTTTTGCAAAAGCAAGTCGCAGTCGATGGTTTCCTTTCCGGCAAAGAGATAGGAAATTCCGAAGCCGCGCAGATAGGCAAGATAGCGGTTGGACACCTTTTCCGTCAGCACCTCGATTACATGAGCCTTCGGGCGTCCTTTCTTTTCAAGATATTTCCCGTGCCATTTTAGAACGCCCTCGCCGTCCAGCGAAACGATGTAGTTTTTCATGTCGCTGTCCCCAAGATAATCCTTACGGGGAAAGGCTCTCTCGTTTTCCGGCAGTTCGGACACGAAGCCGTCCGCGTATCCCTCCGCCATGGTGGTCGTTCCGTAAATGGTGGCGGGGCAGTCATAAAACTTTCGCACCTCTCCGTATTTCCGCAGGGCAGGCATCGTTTCCGGCACAGAGAAGAACGCTCCGTCGATCCTGCCGTCCAGCGCCATGAGCATATGGCAGATCACAGTCGGTCTATCCATGATTTTCTCCCCTTACTTTCCGAACAGCCAGCCCATGATGTTCGTGTCGTAGGCGAACAGCCCGCCGCCACCGTGCTGGTTATTCATGCCTTTCTCTTCAAAATAGGCACCATCTTTGACGTCCAAAACAAGCAGCTCCGAAATTTCGTCCTCCGAAAGCCCCTGTGCGGCATAAAGAGCGTGCAGTTCGTTGTAGGCGCGTTTGGTCGGCTCGGAGCCGTAATACTCGTCATCCTCGCCGATGGCAAGATACACTGGCGTGCGGCTTTCCGCCAAAACTTCGAGGTCGCCGTCCCATTGGGAGGAACAATGCAGATACGCGGTAAACAGTTCTGGACGCATCCCCATGACGAGAGACATGGTCTCTCCGCCGCCGGAATAACCGTTCGCGTAGACCTTCTCGCGGTCGATGTTGTAGGCGGCAAGGAAGTATTCCAGCAGGGCGACGGTTTGGTTTGCGGAGGTCTCCCGCCAATCGGAAAGCTGGGGCGCGACGACAATCATTTCCTCGTTGTACTTTTGTGCTTCAAAGCCGAACGCTTCCGCCTCCAAATTCCGCGCCACGCCCTGAAAATACAGTCCCTCGTAGCCCGGAAGCGTGAAGAACAGCGCATAGGGGCGACTGCCGTCGTAGCTTGCGGGGATATAGACGTTGTAGTGGATTTCCCCGTCGTCTGGGGAGTGATAGACGTTGTCGATTACAAAGCCGCGATAGGTTTCGGTTCCGGCGGTTACGCTGCCGAGCTCTTGCGGTTTTGATTCGGAATCCTCTGCGGAAGAGTCGCCCGGCGACGGTTCCTCGCTACTTTCCGGCTCGTTTACGACGGCGGAATTCCCGCTGCTGGGCGTGCTTCCGCCCAGTTGATTCCCACAGCCGGACAGAAGCAGACAAAGCATCAAAAGGAGCGGCAAAAGTGTCCGCATTTTTATAAACCGAGACCGTTTACCCATTCCTTCACGGTGTCCTCACTTGCTCTCGACTGGAATCGCTGACCATCCAGCCAATTGCCGCCGTTGGCTTCCGCTTTGAGGAGCTCTCCGCTCTGTCCCAGACCGGACGAAGAGGACGTGCAGAACGGAATGACGGTTTTCCCGGTGAAATCATTGGCTTTCACGAAGGTGTCGGTCGGCCAAGCGGCGATGCCCCACCAGATGGGGTAGCCGATAAACACGGTGTCGTATTCCTCCCAGTTTTCCACGGTCGTGGTCGTCAGTTCCACATTCCGCAAGGATTCATCGTCGTGTTCTTTGGATACGCGGCTGTCCGGGTTCGTCCAGTTCAGGTCGTCGGAAGTGTACGGTTCCGTCGGCGTGATCTCAAAGAGGTCGCCGCCCGTGGCTTCCGCGATGTACCCGGCAATCGCCTCGGTATTGTTGGTCGCGGAGTAGTACACGACAAGCGTTTTCCCGCCGGTCGGTTCGGACGAATCGGAGGAATCTTCACCGGTGCTTTCGGAAGATTCGTTTGACGAAGCATCCGTATTTGTCTGTGAGGAACCGTTTCCGTTCGATTCCGGCGCTGTGGATGCGTTATTCCCGGATTCCGATCCGTTTGCGTTTTCCCCCGTGCCCGTGGAACCGCAGGCGACAAGCGAAACAAGAAGAATCATACTGAATAATGCAATTAAAATTTTTTTCATGATGGATTTCCTTCCTTTTTATGGATTTCTTGCATGGCGGACAGTTTCTTTTGGATTGCTTTGATTCCTTCATCGGGAGCGTCGATTTCCGCTACCGCTTCTTCCAGGGGACAGATTCCCGTGCCCACACGGTTGCGAATCTCTTTGACGGAGTTGTCGCATAGCGGCGTGATTCCATGCCGGGCGAGCGTATAGATCCCGTCCTCGCTCATCACTTCCGCAAAGACCGTATGAACGCCAAGCAGGACGTAAAGCAGATCCGCCGCTTTGCCGACGATCTTATCCGCCGCGGAAAAGCCTCGATAATCCCGCCCGCTCTCGACAAAAGCGAACAGCGGCTTGACCCCGCGTTCCGTGCTGATGTGGATTTGTCCGTCTTTGCACAGAACGCAGGTGGACTTGGTTTCTTTCAATAATTCGACTGCCTGCTCTAAATCACTTTTCATTTTTCTTCAAATTCTCCACGCGATAGACAATCAGCGGAAGAAGCGCCCATTGCAGGACAAGCCCGAACAGCCCGGTCGCGATACTTGTCCAGATCGTCGAAACGGCGATTTGACCGTTTCCAAATGCATAGACCGCAAGCAGAATGGAGACCGCACGCACGGCACGTCCGGCGATCTGTGCTGCCACGACTTTTCCTATGGTCGGCAGTTTGATATTCCGCAACAGTCCCGCCGCAAGGCCGTAGACGCAAAGCTCGATCATCATGAAGGGCAGCATCACAGCGCCCGGCATTCCGGAAAGCGCGAAGCTGCAAAGCGGACCGAGCAACCCCGAAATGGCTCCCGCATACGGACCTGCCAGAAGCCCTACCAGCAGAATCGGCAAGTGCATCGGCAGGAACGCTTCGCCGAGCGTCGTTCCCAGCCCCGACACCGCGCCGAGCAGGTGGAAAATCTGCGGAACGGCGACCGCTCCAACGACAGCCAAGAGTGTTGCGAGCGTCTGTACCTTTACCGACAGACGAGGTTTGGATATCGTTTTTACCATGGTAGACATCATCAAATCTCCTTTTCTTTTGATACTTTCATTATAAATCCGTTTTGAGAAACAGAGAAGTCTCGATTGGTTGATTTGTCAAAACCTTAAGTTATAAGGTTGACGACAAGTCCGGTCGCCAACGAGAACAGCATGACAAACGCGAGATAGAGCAGAAACCGCTTTACACCTAAGACGATCTTGAGTGCGCCGAGGTTGGTGATCTTCGTGGAGGGTCCCGTGAGCATGAACGCCGAAGCGCTTCCCATGCTCATGCCGGAATACAGCCATTCCCGAATCAGCGGGATCGTCCCACCGCCGCAGGCGTAAAGAGGAACTCCAATCGTCGCCGCCATCAGGACGCCGAACCCCTCGTTTGCTTCCCCGAACAGAGCCGCGAACTTGTCCGCCGGGACGTACCGCTGGAACAGAGCGGAAAGCAGGACGCCTACAAGGAACCAAAGCCCGGTCGCCTTGATGTTCCGCCCGATGTTTTTCAGAAGCCGCAAAAACAGATTCGGATCGGTGTCGTGACTCGCTTTCGGTTCAAAGCCGGTGAAATTGAAGAACGGTTTGTCTTTGTAAAACACCCGGATCAGAATCCCTGCCGCACAGCCGCAGACAAAGCAGGAAACGATTCGCACCGTCAGCGCGACGGGTCCGAGCGCCGTGCTGTAAATGATCAGTTGCGGGTTCAGGAGGATGGAACTCATCATAAACGCCGCCAGCCAGTCGTCCCGGATGCCGCTTTTCGAGAAGGAAGCCGCAAGCGGGATCGTCCCGTACATGCAGAGCGGCGACGCGATGCCAAGGATGCTCGCCGGAATGACGCCGAGGACGCCCAGCTTCCTGTCGCCCATGCTGCGGAAAAGTTCGTGGATTTTATCCTTGACGAATACCGAGATGACCGAGCCGAGGACGATCCCCAGGACGTAATAGAGGGCGATCTGCCGCAATTGCACGGTAAAGTAGTACCAGACGTAGACAAATTCCCGCTGAATGACTTCCCAAATCTATTCCATGACCGATCATCTCCTTTCCCTGAACGTTTCTCAATCGACGCTTTCCAGCCGATAGGTACGGTTGCCGAGCCCGATCTGCTCGCCCGCTTCCAAAACGTGCTCGGCGTGTTGACCTTCCATGCGGCGGACGAAACTTTCGTTGCCCTCCGCTTTGTAGATCAGATCGACGCATGCCTGATCCAGCGCCACGGGGTCGGTGGACGCCAAAATCCCGATGTCGTGGATGTCCGGCTCGGCAGGATTGCCGTCGCAGTCGCAGTCGATGGATAGGCGATTCATTACGTTGATAAAGAGAATGTTTCCGTCCAGCGCGTCCACGACCGATTTTCCGGCATCCGCCATGGATTCGAGGAAGGCGTCCTGGTCGCCGCCCCACGGGCTGGTGTGACTGCGTCCCGCCGTGTGGATCAGGCATTTGCCTTCTCTGGAGCCGATGCCGATGGAAATATTCTTGATCGCTCCGCCGAAGCCCGCCATGGCGTGCCCCTTGAAGTGGGACAGCACGAGGAAGCCGTCGAAATCCCCGAAGTGTGCGCCGACAAGGTTTTCCGCCAGCCGGTTGCCGCCGTTCACAGGAAGCGACATCGAGCCGTCCTCGTCCATGATGACGAAGCCCTTGCCGAGCTCGGTAAATCCGTGATCCTTTGCCACCTGGTAGTGCATGGCGGTTTCAGAGCGGGAGCCGCCGTAGGCGGTGTTGCACTCGACGATGGTACCGTTCGCTTCCTCCACCACGTCGCGAATCAGGTCGGGGTCGAGGTAGTTCGACGCGGGTGGTTCGCCGGTCGAGAGCTTCACCGCGATGTTGTCGCCGGTCAGTTTCACGCCCAGCGCCTCGTAGACCTTCATCAGCCCCTCCGGGGAAATGTCGGTGGTCATGTAGACGGTGGAAGCGTTTTCACTCGGCGTATCGCTTGGCGTATCACTTGATGTGTCGCTCGGTGTCTCGCTCGACGTGCCGCTTGATGTGTCGCTTGACGTGACTTCGCCGCCGCTCGGATTCTGTTCGCTACCCGAAGAGTCTCCGGCGGAATCGGAAGTCACGTCCGTAACGTTGTAGGAATGATGCGTACTGGACGTTTCACTCTCGCCGGTCTGCCCGCAGGCGGCAAGACCGAGAACCAGCACAAAACATAAAATGAGTGCAATCGTTTTTTTCATCGTCGCGTCCCCCTTCCCGGATCATTGCAATTCCCCGGACGCCCATTCCTTGACTTCCGCCTCGGAATCCGGGACGGAGGAACCGCGAACGGAAAACGCCTCGTCGGTCAGCACCGTCGCGCCTTCCGCAAGTTCGCGAACCCGGTTCAGGCTGTTCCCGCCGCTGGAAGTTCCCTCGTGGGAGTAGAACGGGATAATCGTCTTGCCGGAGAGGTCGTATTCTTCGAGGAAGGTCCAGACCGGCATCGGCAGGTCGCTCCACCAGATGGGGAAACCGAGGTAAATCGTGTCGTACTGCGCCATAACGGCTTCGTCGATATGGGTGGAAATCGCGGGACGGATTTCATGGTCCAGTTCGTCCTTCGCCCGGTCGACGCAATCCCCGTAATCCTCGCCGTAGGATTCCTCCGGGACGATGCGGAACAGCTCGCCGCCCGTTTCCTCCGCGATCCACCGCGCCATCTGCTGCCCGTTTCCCGACCACGAGAAGTAGGCGACGAGGATTTTGCTCTCTCCGGCGACGCTTGCCTCCGGTTCGTTGTCGATTCCTCTATGGGAGCCGCCAAAGAGCCGAGGGAGAAGCAGCGCCGCTGCTGCCACGACAACGACGATAATTCCGATCATGATCCAAACTTTCTTTTTCATAGGGTACCTCCGTGTATTTGAAAATTCTTATTCCATTTGTTCTTTCCAAAACGCCACTTCCTGTGGGTGCAATACAGCGATCCACGATTTCATTATAAAAAATATCGATACCTTTTGAGAAGTCTCGATTCGTTCATGAGTTGTAACCTAAAGGTTATAACTCAGGCGAAAAAAGCTCAGTATATGACCGACGAAAAGAAACTATCGAGAGAGTATTTGCGGACGCAAAAGAAAATACGCGATGCGATATACTCCATATCGGGACTTAGCCCAAGTTACCAACTGGGTCAGGCTTAAGTTTGTTGCGGAAACTCAAAAATATGAAATTCACAGGTGGAAAACCTCCAACCCTTTCCGCCTGTTTCAAAAAAGCTCGCTCGTTTTCAACTTAGTTGTCTGTTTTTACTTCCTTCCGAAAAACTTACATCAAAGAACCCCAATTTCGCTTGAATTTTGGGGTTCTTCGACAGACTGAAGGGGCGACAGCCCCTTTTCTTAATATTTATTGTTTTTGGTATAAATAAATCTGCGTGCCATCGTCCGGGAAACTTCGATTGTATTTGAATCCGGCCTTTTCGAATGCTTTTTGTGACGCAATGTTGTCAGGAAATATGACGGTTCTGGCAGAAACAAATTCTTGCCCGAGAATTTTGTCACCAAATTCCAGAAGCTCACGCAGTGCTGCTGAACCATAGCCTTGGTTTCTCATGTCTGGTGCAACGAGATACTCCGGCATAGTTAACTCTCTATCATCTGTTAAACCCAGTCCAATGACGGCAAACGGTTTATCACCGTCCAGAATTACTTTACACCAGAAATTCTTGCCCGGTTGGTATAACTCGTCGTGCATAAAATATTCCCAATATTCTTTCCATCCGCCGTCGTCAAAACCGAGTTCGCGGCGGGCTTCATTGTCCAGCCAGGAATCAACGGTTTCAAAATACGCCGGACTATAATCTACCCATGTAAATTTCATATATTTCTCCCGATGTTATAAGTTGGAGAGTTAAATTATGAAAAAACTTACGCCGTTTCATTTACAAAGGCTACAAACCGCATAAAAGCCGCTTTTCCTTCATCGGTGCGCTTGTACATCCCGGCGCATTCGAGGATCTTCAAAAATACGCTCCCGATTTTTTCCTGCAAAATGGCGTGAACAGGTCATGATCATTATCTTTCGTTATGTATTTGTATACTACAATCGAATTCGCGTAACCTCGTTCAATCCCGGCGGGCCACCGCCGGTTGCATACCGCGAACGGGCGAAGGAAAACATGCCGAAAGCGGTCTGATGCCACGCGGCGCGTCGCACTCGAATTTTCTGTGTTCCGCTACGTTCCACTTCGTCAATTCGGGTGCATTGTTACCGCTATTCTTTTAGGGAATCTTTCGACTGCACTTTTCTTGACAATTCCACTGATTTTCGCTTGTCACCTGTCGCACAGCGGAAAGGAAGCGGGAAAGCAATTCGGTCGGCGCGGGGGAATGAAGGATCCCGAAGGGAATGGCATAGTCCCATTCGACGGGAAGCACCTTCAGCATCGGGTGGACGCAGGACCATTTCCCGATCACCAGCAGGACTTTTTTCTCCTGCTCGCACCGATTGAACGCTTCCACATTGTAAAAATCAAAGGTTTCCAGCGTGATTTCCGGGTGATGTGCGGTCAGGTCGTCCCGAATTTCGTCCATCTGTCGGCTCCAGCCCCGGTGCATGATCATCAGGGTCTGCCCGTATAGATCTTCGACCGTCAGCTTGTCCTTCCCGGCCAGCGGGTGATAGATGGACACGGCAAGGCAGATCGGTTCCTTTGAAATCTCGAAGCCGTCGCATTCCCGCAATTTCAGCATGGTTTCATCGAAGATTCCCGCCACCACATCGATTTTATCACCGAGATTCTTCAGAATCTCTCTGGCGTTTTCCGGGGTATTTTCAAACGGAACCAGTTGAAAGCTGACGTCCGAACAGTGCTTGTGGATCTGCGGCCAGAGGTCGGTGAGCAGCTGGGCGGGCGTCATGGGCGAGGTGCCGATGCGGATCACCTGCTCCTGTTCGCGCTCCGCGCTCTTTGCACGTTCGACCGCTTCCCGGCAGTAGTCCGTGATGTACTTGGCGTCCTTGTAAAGGGATTCACCGGCTTTCGTCAGCGTCAGTCCCCGATGCGTCCGGTCAAAGAGCCGCACGCCTAAATCGTTTTCCAGTAGATTGATTTGTTTAATCAGTGCGGTGGAAGTGATGTATAGTTCCTCGGCGGCCTTGTTGAAACTGCCCGCCTCCGCCACACGGATAAAGGACGTGAAATTGATATTGTTGATGTTCATGAACCGTTTACACCTCGCTTTTGTCCGCCTTTCGCCGTGGATTCATTATATCAGAAAAAATTCTTTTTGTCAAATAATCAATCGGTGGTCGGGTTCTGCCGGACTCTTGCTTTCTTGCAATTTGCTATTGTAAGTTGCGGTTCTTTTTCTTCTTGACCAAGACGATTGTTACCGCTACTATGCCCGCGAGCAGTACGACTATCAAAGAAATTCCCACGATAAACCGAACGTTTCCGTTGTCCGTATTGCTGCCGTTTTGTGAACTGTCCGACATATCTGGTTCGGAAGAACCGCTTTGACTGTCCAAACTGCCGTTTGTTTGTATACCGCTGCTTTCGACGATTGAAGAAGTGACTGAAACCGAGCCGCTCTCGGATGACGAATCGCTGTAATCGGTCGGTTCGCTTTCCGCAGACTCTGAAGCGACCGATGAACTTGACGAACTGTCGCTGCTCGACTGGCTGCTTGTGCTTGACGAGGATGACGTTCCCGACGAAGAAAGTTTTGCAATCGTGCGTTGCTCTATAGAGCCGCAGGAAGAGCAAGCGCGTTCCTCGACGCCATCTTCCGTTGCGGTTGGCTGCTGTTTTACGACAAAATCACCGTAGCTGTGCTCCGTTTTGGGAATCGGCGTGACGTTGCCTTTTGCGCCGCACACCGTGCAATGGTGGGATTTAGAACCTTCCGAAGTGCAGGTCGCGGCTTTGTCGGTCGTCCATTCCGACGAATAAGTATGCCCGGTTGCTTTTATCGGTTCGGTATAACTGGTTTTGCAGACAGAGCAGGTAAACGTTTTCTCGCCGTCTTCCGTACAGGTTGCGGCTTTCGTCACGGCGCTTTTATAGGAATGCTCAGCGGAAACGGATTTGGTTATTTTTTTCCCGTTGGGAAGTTCGGCGGTGATATCCGCCTTTCCGCACGATTGGATTGTTAGGATTCCATTTGATACAACAATGTTGTCATTTGACGAACTCCATTTGACCTTATCCGTGGCGTCATCCAGTAAAACAAGACCTTTCGTAGTCAGCGGGTTTCCCCAATAGTCGGAAAAAGACACCGTCGCGGTAACGGATACTTTCTCCGAATTGCTGATTTTGTCAGGGCAATTTATTTCATAAGAGATATTGTCGTTTGTAACTTCAAGCGTCTGAATGATTGTTCCTGTAGAACTCCCGCGGGAACTGTCGGAGTCGGAAAAACAAAATTCACCTGCCGTAGTGTTGTAATACTTGGTAGTTCTCGAACAAAATGTTCCAAGACCCACATAGCGATATTGCGGATTTATCAAAGAGGTATAGTGCCCGGTAACCCCGCCCGTCTTATTTACCCAATCGTATTTCTCTCCGTACCACTGATTTATGCCATCGGTCATAGTCTCGCCGAAGTTCCATGCGATGACCTCCGCGAAACTACTCGTACCGTTTGGGCTGCTGAACCAGATTCCCTCGCCGTTGGTTCTCGCGTGATCCATCGTCAGGCTTGCCTCGGCGGCGCGGATTCTTGCGATATATTCAAGACCCGCCGACCATTGGATCGGTACATAATCGCTTTTTGTAAGAGGTTTGTTGGTTGCGGGATTGATAACGCCTTCCGTGCAGGCTTCCTTACGGATTTCATTGATACGGTCCAACGCTTCTTGAATTTGTGTGATGTACTTTCCTTCAATTCCTAAAAATGTACAGCCTGCTTTTGGTGTGTCTACGGTAGTTGGCAATACTTTGAGCGTGCCTGCGGCATTTGATGCTGTTGCAAAGATTGACAACGTGAAAAACACCGACAGGATAATCGTTATGAGGCGCTTTCTCATGCGAAATTTCCCCTCCTAATAGGATTTGTTTTTACAAGAAAGTATAATTCTATCTTGGATTGTACTATGGACGCAAAATTTTGTCAAAAATTTTTTGCTTATGCCAAGGTGATTATTATACCATACAAAAATCAAGCAAACAATTTTAATCGGCGGTAGATTTCCTCACATTTCTATGGTACAATATACATAATATATCATACAATAAATAGTATACCGCAAGCGTCGTATTTTGTCAAGCCCGCGGCGTTTGGCGGGGTCTTCGTGTACGATCCCGACAGATTCTTGAAAACCCGCATATGAATAAACGCTCGCGATTGCGGAAATCCAAATTATTTTTCATGAAGAAAACCGGATCAAGTCGCTTTTCTGACTAGGCACGGCTCTTTCTTTGTTTACGACAACGCCGGAATTGAAAATTTGAGACAAAATATTACAGCAGGGTCTTCGCGCTTGAAACTTATACGAAAACCGTGATAAGCCATGAATAGGCGGTTTGGCGAACTTTAAAGTATTTATTTCAATATGCAGAAAACCGATTCATATGCCCTTGCATACTATCGAAAAAATGTGTCATTTTCGCCAAAATATGTAACCGATATCTTGACAATGACAACGCCTCGCTGTATAATGAAAATGAATCCAGGTATAAATTTCTGGCTTCTTAAAATTGGATATGCTACAAAAAAGCAAAAACATAAAGTAATCGAATGCCGAGAAATGACGGGGGGGAAATTTTACAATGCTTAAAAAGTTCTGCCTATGATAGGAGATTTCTATCATAGGGGCAGAGCCTCAAAGAAAAACCAAAATTCACTCTTGTAGATGTTAAAAAGAGAGGGGGTTATTCATTGCCATTACAAATCATTCGTAACGACATCACAAAACTGAACTGTGACGCGATTGTCAATGCGGCGAACGCCACCCTGCTCGGTGGAGGCGGGGTGGATGGCGCGATTCATAAAGCTGCCGGGAAAGAGCTGCTGCAGGAATGTATGAAACTCGGCGGTTGCAAAACCGGGCAGGCGAAGATTACCGGCGGGTACCGATTGCCCTGCAGATATGTAATCCACACCGTCGGACCCAAGTGGAACGGTGGGCAGACCGGGGAGCGGGAACTGCTGGAAAGCTGCTACCGTGAATCGCTGCGGCTTGCGCTGGAACACGATTGCCAATCGGTCGCGTTTCCGCTGATCTCCTCCGGCGTGTACGGCTACCCGAAGGACCGGGCGCTCAAGGTCGCGGTGGATTGCATCACGGGATTTCTGTTCGAACACGACATGCTGGTCTACCTCGTTATGTTCGATAAATCGTCGTTCCAAATCGGCGAAAAGCTGTTTGCGGACATCACCGCCTTTATCGACGACAAGTACGTCGATACGCATTTCGTTTCCCGCCGAACCCAGCGGGACGAATGGGGCGAGAGTACCGTTTTTGGGGAGTCGGAACAGGCGACGCTTTCGCGGGAGTCCTTTCGGGAAGGCGCCGCGACTGCAAGCAAGGGAATTTCCTTTCAGAAGCGGACCGTGAGCCGCTCTCTGGAGGACCTGCTGAAGCAGGAGGACGAGAGCTTCTCCCAGGCGCTACTACGTAAAATTGATGAGAAGGGCATGACCGACAGCGAGTGCTACAAGAAAGCCAACGTGGACCGCAAACTGTTCTCTAAGATTCGTAGCGACGTCCACTACCACCCCAGCAAGACGACGGCGATTGCCTTTGCCATCGCCTTGGAGTTGAATCTGGACGAAACAAAGGATTTGCTGCTTAAAGCCGGTTTCGCCCTTTCCCACAGCAACAAGTTTGATATTATTATCGAGTATTTTATCACCAACGGGAATTACAACGTGTTCGAGATCAACGAAGCGCTTTTCGCGTTTGATCAGAGCCTTTTGGGAGTTTAAAGAAAAGGAGTGAAAATTGTTGGAAGCGTATCATGTAATCGTTCTATCGGAAAACGATAGCGTTGCGGTGAGCGGTACAGAACCGAAAAGTTTTCAAATTACGTATAACGGGGATATCGCACGCTATACGGCTGAGGACGTAAAGGCGGTAATTCTCAAAACGATGGACACCGGTCCGTTCGTGGAAGATCTGTATGCGGAGATTCATGTGCAGGATACGATATACGTGATCCCATCGGAATCCCCGCTCTACAACGATGCCATTGTAAGCACCGTTCATTCCGTTGTCCCGCTGGACCTCGAAGCATCGATCGAAGCGTCCACATATCACCATAATAAAACATTTGTGTTGTATCAAAAGATGGGCGCGGATGTCGAAATAGAGGATTCTGACGAGAAACGCATCGCGATTCTGGAGGCGTCGTTGGAATCGCTTCATAAAGCGGGACGGTCTGCCGGGACGAGCGGGCTTGTGTTTGCCCTGTTGTCATTTTGTCCGATGTACCTGCTGTTTGGCAAGGGGGAACACCGGGACCAGTTGGTAAATCTCGCGGCGATACGTGAAACCCTGATCCCGATATTCACGTCGCACGACAAATGTCCGAATAGCGATCAATTTGAGAAAAGACGGCTTCCGGCGGAACAGTATCTGCAAATGCTCGCCTCGGAGAATGACGACGCGATGATAAATTTTCCGACGGAACAGCGTTTCCTGATTAATTCTCGGCAAATACAGGAGCTTCTGCTGCCCTTGGTTCTGCTCCGAGGGGGTCCAATAATTCAGGAACAAACGATCATCAAACAGGAGCAAACGTCCGTCAATCAGAAGCAAACGCCTGTCAACGAGGAAAAGAACGAAAAGAAGAAACGAAGCGGGCTATTCAAAAAATTGTTCGGAAAATGAGACCGCGCGGAAGCGCGAGCCGAAAGGGGAACCTTATGCGGAAAATATTCTTTATCGCGGACACGCATTTTGGCGAAAAAACGATTTTCCGGTACGAAAACCGACCGTTTGAAAGCGTTGCCGAGATGGACAGTGAGATGATTTCGCGTTGGAACGCCGTCGTCGGTCGGGATGATACGGTGTATCACTTGGGCGATTTTGGGGCAGCCGGTGAAGAACCCGATATTTTAGCGAAACTGAATGGGACGAAATATTTGATCAAGGGAAATCACGACACGCAATCCAATGAATTCTATCGAAGGGCGGGATTTTCCGAGGTGTACGACCTCCCGGTTTTGTATGAGGAGTTCTGGATTCTCTCGCATGCACCGGTCTATGTGAACGAAAATATGCCGTACGCCAATCTTTTTGGGCATGTGCATAATTCGCCGATCTTCAAAAACTTCAGCAAACAGCATTTCTGTGTTTCGGCGGAACGGATTGGCTATCAACCGATTTCCTTTGAGCAGATCCGGCAAACGATCAAGGAGGCGTCGGAAAATGTGTAAAAAAGCGATTTATCCCGGCTCGTTCGACCCGTTTACGAACGGACATCTTGACATTGTGAAAAAAGCGTCCGCTCTGTTTGATTGCGTGTACATTGTGCTGGGCGTCAATGCAAAGAAGAAGCGTACGTATCCTTGCGAACAGATGAAGGCTGCAATCGAACAAACTCTTATTGACATGAAAATCAGCAATTGCGTCGTCTGCGTATGCGACGGGCTTGTTGCCGAGTTTGCAAAAGAAAACGGTGCCGGATATATGATTCGAGGTCTTCGCAACAATATGGATTATAATTACGAGGAAAACATTGCGGAGATAAACAAACTGATCAATCCCGATTTGGAGTACGTGTATTTTCGGGCAGAGAACGTCGCCTTTTCCTCTTCGATGGTGAAGGAACTTGTGGGGTACGGGAAGGACGCATCAGCGTTCGTCCCCAAAGCGGTTCATACGCTGATTTGTTCGGGAGGTCACTAAAAATGCAGATTTCAAAAATCGTCATCACGTGAGGTCCGTGTGCCGGAAAGTCCGCCGCCAGGAGCTGAATGCAAAACGCTTTTACCGAGCTCGGCTATACCGTGCTTTTCGTGCCGGAAACGGCGACCGAGCTGATTACGGGCGGCGTCGCGCCGTGGACTTGCGGCACAAACGCGGACTATCAAACGTGTCAGGTGCGGCTGCAGGTGGAAAAGGAAGCCATCTTTTCGCAAGCCGCCTCCACGATGCCGGCAGACAAGGTGCTGATTGTCTGTGACCGCGGGGCGCTGGACAATAAAGCGTACATGGACGAGCCGGAATTTTCCCGCATTCTCGCGTCCCTCGGCACGACCGAAGTGGAACTGCGGGACGGATACGACGCCGTCTTTCATCTGGTGACCGCCGCCAAGGGCGCGGAAGCCTTTTTCATGATCGCGAGCGATGCCGCCCGTACTTGAAAAACCGAAGGAAGCGGCGGCGCTGGACGACAAAATAATCGCTGCATGGACGGGGCACCTACATTTTCGCGTGATTGACAACTCCACCTACTGTTTAGCCAACCATGTGTATTATGTTTTTAAAGGGGATAGAATCTTTTACGATTTGACGACGGGTAAGCGTTTTAAAATAGACTATGAAGACGTTCCGGGAAGTGCAGATGATGCAGCAACCTATTATGACTATAAAAGAATCTATCTCGATTGAAATTCAAATTGCCGGCTTCAAGTATGGATGGGCTGCCGATTGATTCTACTATCAAAAAGTATATTCCTAAAGAATCAGACGCATTTGAAAAGATGTTTCTCCCTTTGCAAAAATCATAATGCCGTTTTGTCGCATTGAAAGCGACCAATCCCTCCAATAAAATCCGTATAATAAAGTCACAAGGTCGAAAGGCAAAAGATTTTAACGGAGGGATTTCAAATGAAAAACGAAAAGAAAAACAATACAACGGAGTTGGTATTCATCCTTGACCGCAGCGGTTCTATGGCGGGGTTGGAAAGTGACACCATCGGCGGCTTCAATGCGCTGATTGAGAAGCAACGCAAGGAGGACGGCGTGTGCTACGTTTCCACGGTTCTCTTTGACAACGTCAGCGAGGTTCTGCACGACCGCATTCCCTTGAAGGACGTGCCGAAAATGACCGAAGCGGACTACACCGTCCGTGGCTGCACGGCGCTCATCGACGCCATCGGCGGGGCAATCCACCACATCGCGAACATCCACAAATACGCCCGTCCGGAGGACGTGCCGGCACACACGATGTTCGTTATCACCACCGATGGCATGGAGAACGCAAGTCATCGCTATTCCAGCGAAGAAGTGAAGAAGATGATTGAGCGGAAAAAGGAGCAGTACGGCTGGGAGTTCCTCTTTATCGGCGCAAACATCGATGCGGTAGAGACCGCTAAAAATATCGGCATCGGTCGAGATCGGGCGGTCAACTACCGCGCCGATAAGCAGGGCACGCAAGTGCTGTACGAAACGGTATCTGCAACAGTCGGAATGCTCCGTCGCGACGAATCAATTGCCGTCGATTGGGGCAAAAAGATTGAGGAGGACAACAACAGTAGGAAGTGAGCGCGGTTTATTTTTGACAATTTCCTAACAAATCATATTTTTCTCTCCAAAACCGATTGATGCGTTTCAAAAGTCCGGTGATTCGAAAAGTCGTGCCAAAAACAGGATTTGTTTCGTTCTAAGGCGCCTTCTTTTTGGCGATGCTCGAATATGCGCTTCGAATCCATGCGTCGCGCACAAACGCCTCCGGGACAATCGTTCCGAAGGCGTTTTTTCTGCCCATTTCTTTGTTTATTGCGGCGCAAATTTTGATATTTTACGACACGGGTTTTCGTTTTCGGGCGTTTCTCTTCTTCGGCAATTTCTGCTTTCGGAAGTTCACCGGGCGTGTGAAATCTCAGCTGTGGTCGCACGCGAGGGGCGTGTTTTCGCTGTAGTACCTGTCCTTGTGCTAATATCGAACCGAAAGATTCGCCTACGTGTTTTTTATTGAAGAAATACTTCCTGTTCGATTGTCACACCATATTTTATCATTTCGTTGATTGCATCTGAAAATAGGGGATACTTGTTCTCCTCTAACGCCACTTTCATTTTTTCTAAATAGGCGGAGGGACGAACAAGACCTGTTTCGTGGAACGTTGCAACGTCTTCTCCCGTCATTTTTATTGGCTGTAACGCCGGGATTAGATGCTGCAGGTGCGAAAACATTTGAAAGCCGCCAAGATCAATATCTCCCCAAAAGTAAACGGGTACGCCCTTGGGAATCGCGGCCGCAAGAATTGAGATGAGTTTTCGCTTTCGTGCAAATCTCATCTCGCCACGACACAATCTAGGGGGTTGAAATAGAAGACAGTTCCTTCTCAATCGTTTTGACCACATGCAACGCTTGTACCTTCGAGTGCTTTCCCCCTAGCACTGTTTTGACGCCGAACCATGAAATGGTATTTGTGAGCAGAAGAAAAAGCACCCGTTCGGAAGCGTTTGCGCTCCCGGGGGTGCTTTTTTCGCGTGGCGGGCACAAGTCAGCAGTTTTTCTTGATTGTCACAATATTTTGACCGTCTTTGTACTCGTAGGTCATCGCGTCCATGGTCTTTTTCACCATGAAAATGCCGAGACCGCCAATCGGGCGCTCTTCGGCGGAGAGGGTGACGTCGGGGTCGGGTTTGGTAAGGGGATCATAGGGCTTTCCGCGGTCGAGGAAGGTGACGCACGCCGCCGCGAGCGTTTCTTCCATGCGCACCCGCACCGTAGCCGAACCCGTGACGTCGTCATAGGCGTAATGGGCGATATTGCCGAAAAGTTCATCGACCGCAACGCTCATCAGCGCTCTGACCTTGACCGGGCAACCCAGCGCCTCCAGCCGTTCCTCCACGAAAGCCGTGACGCGGGGAATGTTTTCGGTCACCGCCGCTACGGTCAGTTCATCGGGATTCGAAAGCCGCATCTTTTTCCGAAATTCCAAAGAGAGCATGGTGATGTCATCAAATTGGGGGGACGTGCCGACAAAGGCGTCGATGTCCGTTTTTACCGCGGGAATCAGCACGTCGGGCGCGGCGTCGGCGTTTCGGTTCAGAACGTCCGCAAGCCGCCGACTGCCGTAGAGTTCGTTTTCTTCGTTGGTGGCTTCGGTCACGCCGTCCGTATATTGGAAGAGCTTATCGCCCGGCTGCAGCATGACGCTTCCCATTTTGTAGCGGGTGTTTTCCATACCGGCGAGCACAAAACCGGCGCGGATTCGATAGGGCTCATACTGTCCGCCCGCCCGGCAGAGAAAGGGCGTTTCATGACCGGCGTTGACAAAGCGCAATTCCCCCGTTTCGAGGTCCAGCACGCCCTCAAAGGCGGTGATGAACATCTCCTCGGCGTTTCCTTCGCAAAGCAGTCGATTCACTTCCATGAACACTTCCCCCAAATCCTTGCCGGGGGTGGTGTGGTCCTTGATGAGGGTCTTGCCGATGACCATAAAGAGCGCCGCCGGTACGCCTTTGCCGGACACGTCCGCGACCACCACGGCGAGGTGCGTGTCGTCCACCAGGAAAAAGTCATAAAAATCGCCGCCCACCTCTTTGGCGGGGTCCATAGAGGCGAAAATGTCAAACTCTTCGCGATTCGGGAAGGGCGGGAAGATGCAGGGCAGCATCGACGCTTGAATATGCGTGGCGACGTCAAGTTCCGCGCCGATACGCTCTTTTTCCGCCGTCATCGCCGTCAAATCGCGGATATAGCAGTCGAGCGCGCCGGCCATGGCGTTGAAAGCCGCCGCCAAATCCCCGATTTCGTCATTTTGACGCACCGTCGCCTGACGGGTGATCTCGCCGCCGCTGATGTGTTCGACGTCCTCGCGCAACTCCAGCAGCGGACCCGTGAGCCTACGGGAAAACGAGCCGCTCAGCGCGACGACGACCCCCACGATGACGACAAAGACCGCGAGGGAAATCAGCCCGGTGTGCAGGATACTCCTGTCGATGGTATCGGCCGTGCCGTCGGTGCGCAAAGCGATGTTTTCGCGGATATTTTCCGCCGGCTCGGTCACCATGTCCGCCAGCATATGAATCACGAGCGTCCAGTCGGCGGCGGCAATGGGCGCATAGGCGTAATAGATGTCGTCCGAGACCGCCGTCACGCCGTTTTGACCGCTCAGAATGCTGTCCGCCGCCTCATGCGCGGGGCAATCCGCATCGCTGACCTTTTGAAAGGTTCCGTCGTACTCCATGTTCGGCGAAACGATGATATCCCCCGCTTGATCGACGAGAAAGCCGTAGGAACCGGGGCCGAAATCGATATCCAGCACCGTTTTGCTCAGGTCCGCCACCATCATGTCGAGGGCGACCACGCCGACAAAGCGATTCGCGCCGTCATAAACGGGAGCGGCGCAAGTGAGCATTAAGCCGCGCCCGAAGGCGTCCATATAGGGCGTGGTGAAAATCACATCGTCCGTCGTTTTGGCAAGCCCATACCAGGAGGCCGCCGTGTAATCCCAATCGTCCGGGGCAAGGTCGGCGCGCTCGTCGTAATTCAACATCAGCCCGGTTTCCGTACACAGATAGACGGAGGCGATGTTTTCCGCGTTCTCCCGCATGACCGGCTCCCAAAATAGTAGCGGACCGTTTTGATCCAGTGAAACGCCCCGGCGCCGTCGGTCAGGGCGTGAAACGCGCCGAATACCACGCTCGTACGCTCGTAGCTCACCCCCCACCAGATGGTAGTTGGACTGTGCCGTGTTGAGTTTGGCAGGTTCCGGTCCCTTCACGATGGACACGGGCAGGGGGTTGTCCTCCAATACCAGCGCCTCGCCCCGAATCTGCAGGCGCACGGCGAAATAGGGGTAGCGCGTCATCGCCTTGTCCAAAGCCCGCCGCAAAGGCTCCGGTTCCACCGGGTTTTTCAGCGTCACCCGAACGCTGAACGCGTTGGCAAAGTCCCGGTTTGCTCCGTAAAACATGGCGAGACTGACCGGCGCTAATTTCGTTACAGACATTTTTCCGCATCCTCCCTTGTATTGCAGTTGGCTTCCTGTCGCACAGCCGGAAAAAGCAAGTCTTATCTTTGCTTACAGTATAAAAAATGTAAAAAGTCAAGGGGATTGAACCATCCTTTGCAGCGGTTCTCCGTTCCGGAAAAGGCAGCAACCCGAGTCGGGTTCCGATTCGGGTTGCTGCCTTGTTCCCCGCGACGCAAATTTTGCGGGTTGCCGGTGCAGAGGTTTCGAAAAATACGGTTCCGAGAGAGAAAGAACCGTACGGAAAAGGCTGTGCCTGCCGATGCTACGCGCAACGTTTCTACGGGTTGTCCTTGACGCAATGGGTGCAAACCATCTGCCCTTCGGGAACCGGCTCTCCGCAACATACGCAAAGGTCGGCGCCGAGGAACCGTTTCCGGGGGATTTCCACCGGCGGGATTTGCGGACGTTTAATCTGCCGACGCCGTTTTTCGGGGGTGCGCGCATGACGCGAAATGCGCCGTGCCGACGCTACTGCAGAAACGAAAAGGGCAACCGTGACGCCAAGCAGAATGCCCAGAATAAAATACAGTAAAGAATCCATTTCGCATGTCCTTTCGCATTTTCGGCGGATTTGATACGCGTATTTAAGGCGTTTTCTTTGCGCGATATGAGCGGCGCGTTTTTTTGAGGAGACCGGCGAAAGCCACAAAGGAAATGAGCAGGGAGACAGCGCCGAGCGTATAGAATATCCACACGCCGAAGTCGCCGGTTACGGGCATGACAGGCGGTTTCGCATTGCTGAAGAACCGATACGCCTCGTCGTCCTTTGTGACAATCCCGTTTACGCTGTTGTCGGTGCGGTCGACGACGAGATACCTGCCGTCCTCGCCGGGTTTGTCGTCCGGGTTGTCCGCGACGTGTTCCAGGTGATACCCGGCGGTGTCGGTTTCCGCGACCTTGTAAGCCGTGCCGTAGGGAATGCCGTTTATGACGACCTTTTCGCCGTGCTTCAGCGGAAAGGCGGCGGTCAGACTCTTCCCGTCGGCGGTTTTCTCCCAATCGAGCCGAAAGGCTTCCTCCTCGGCGCCGTTTTTGCCGTACTTCACGGCAGGAAGTTCCTCCCCGTTCAGTACCGTATCGTCCGCTTGCGTCAGCGTCACCGCAAAAGTAAACGCTTTGTCTACCGTATCCCGGTCGTCGTCATGGATATATTTCTCCACCGTGAGGGAACCGGTTTCGGGGAGGGGTTCGATATCTTTCGCATTGTCGAAAGCCGCGAATACGGTTTCATTCTCGATGATATTGCCTTCCGCAATCGCGCTGTCCGTCCCGTTGACCGTTACCGTGTAGCCGTCGTTGTCGCCCTCCCGAACCGTATAGCCTACATCGGCGGGCAATTCCTCGGCGGTGGCGCTTTCCCCGTCCTTCAAATACACAACGGCGACGCCGTCGGTAAAGACCATATCGCCATACGCGCCATTCACGTCCGGGTCGTCCAGCGTCACGGTGAACGGGAATGCTTTCTCCCGGTCGCCCCTTGACACGGTTTTCGAAATCGTCAAATCGCCGCCGTTTGTGCCGATAATCGGTTGGTCTTCGTAATGATACACGTTCGTGAATGTAAGCTCGTCAACCGGTTCAAAGCTCGTCCCGTCGTCATTGCCGACGATTTTTTCGTACGCCCGGCTTACGTCGCCGGTTTCCGGATTTTTTGTGAAGGTTACCCGGTATACCGTATCGTCGTACTTCCAAAACGTTTCATAGCCGGGCGCTTCCCATACATAGAAGGTCACGGTGTCGTTCCCGGCGAAATCCAGGTCGTCAAATCCGTGCGCTACGCTGTCTGTCCCCGTGCCGACAAGGGTGATTCGCGGCGCCGCTAAGACGTCCGCTTCGCCGGTCTCCTCCGGCAATTTTTTCGACACGACAAATCCGAAGGTGTTTTCCCAAGCGGGGATACGGTCCCCGGTCGCCAAAACGGTTTTCGTGATGGCGATATCGATGGTCGGCGGGACCGGGTCCTCCGCTTTGTAATTGTCAAACGCGATTTCCGCAAGGGTATCCGTTTCGACGGTTCCGGTCACGGAATCCGTGCTTTCCCCGTTTACGGTTACGGCGTAGCCCTTGCTTTCGCTTTCCGTCACGGTGTAACCGGTTCCCGCAGGGAGCCCGGACGCGGTCACGCGTTCGCCGTCTTTCAGGACAAAGACGGAGACACCGTCCGTAAACGTCAAATCCCCGTAGGTTCCCGTGATTCCCGTATCGTCGAGCGTCACGGTGAAGGTGAATTCGTCCTCCGGGTTCGCGCCCGCGCCGGATACGGTTTTCGATACGGTCAGACCGCCATAGCTTTTTGCGGGAACATTGATGACCGTATTCTCCTCGCCGATTGTGCCAATCAGATTCCCGTAGGCGACCTCGACGGGATAGCTTTCCGTGCTTGCGAGAAACCCTTCCGGCGCGGATTCCTCCAGAATCGTATAGGAATGTCCCGACGGCACGGCTTCAAACAGGACCGTGCCGTCGTCGCCCGAAACGGCGACAGCCAGCAGGGTTTCCCCGTGATATAGCCCGAACTTCGCGCCGGCGAGCGGCTGACCGGTTTCGTCCGTCTTGCGGAAGGAGATATCCGCCGCATACCCTTTCGCGGACGGGACGTTGAAGTACGCGTTGCCGTTGTCGATTTCGGAAACGCCGCTTTCGGTGCTCTTTTCAATCAACCAGGTAACGGAAGTGATCCCGTTTGTCGGGTAATACCGATTTGCCGTATAGCCGGGGGCAAGGGTATTCAATCTTACCGTATAGGTCAGACGATAGATGCTGAACCCGTCCTCTGTCGTTTCGTCCGGCGTTGACAGGCGCAAATTCCATTGGATTTTTCTGTCCGCGGCGTTGTAGAAATACGCGTTTTCGTCCGCCGGCGCCTTGACAAATCCGGCAAAATCAAACAGTTCTCCCAGCGGGTCTTCGGCAATCCACGCCTTTGCCTGCAGTTCAATCAATTCGGAAATGCCCTCGAAGATGTTTGACAGGTCGCCGGTGTTCTCTACGGCATAGGTGATAAATCCGCAATTTTCCCGCAGCCATGCCGCGCCGGTTTTGCGTAGGTTACAGCCTCGATTGTTGCAATTCACGCTGTCATTGCCCAAAAAAACGCCGTACACGTTAACGCCGGTCGCCAAAATCGCCCACGCCGTGTCCTCGGTTTTCGTGTGGGTATTGTGGTCCGTATCCGAGCCGCGCCCCAGAATCGTTTCCGGCGCGCCGATAGCTTGCGTCGATGTATCTTCCGCCGCCGCGTCGGTCAGGTAATAGGTAGGGCGTCCGTCCGTCAGGACCACGATATGCTTGCTCGAAATGTCCGCCACCGCGTCGCTGTCCAGCAGGTTTTTTGCGAGTATCAGCCCGGCTTGCAAACAGGTGCCGCCCTCGGCTCTCATTCCGTTTATTTTCGCTTCGGTAGAGGGGTCGGCGGCGTCCGTCCAGCTTTGATAGGTCGTTGCCGCGGTGATTCCGGCGCGTCCGCCCCACCAGCCGCCTTGAGAAGGCTGTCCGCTGAATCCGACGACCGCGATTTTGCGGCGCGCGTCCGCGGTTTCCGTTTCGGCAAACCGATTGAGAAACGCTACCGCCGCACGCTTCGCCGTTTCCAGCCGATTCTCCTCCTGCATACTGCCGGACAGGTCGAGCACGATGACGACCGCGGCGTCTTCCGAAAGTTCGACGTTTCGAATCTCCGCCTTTGTGCGGACGTCCAGCGTGATTTGAAACTCGTTTTCGCGTTCGCCCGCCGCGATGGTTTTATCGGTCTTTATCCAGCCGTCCGCATAGCTTTTGGACGTTTCCCCGGCAAGTTCGGGCACGTCGGGCAATTCGCCCGTTTCGTCGTCCGCCGCAAAGTGATTCCCGATTTGATTCTCCGGGGTATCTGCCTCCAACGCGGATACGCCGGGCACCCAAAGCCCTAAGAGCACCGTTGCACAGAGCAGGATACTGCATATCTGTCTCCGGATTCGCTTCATACTCGTTTCCTCCGTCGCCTGTCGAAATCCAATCATATTGTCCGGCCCCCCTAACGGACCTGTGCCAATAGGATAGCGGATTTGCGGGGGAAACGCCCCAACAGAAATGTCAGTTTTTGCGAAAAAAAGGCGGCAGTTTCCCAAGAAACTGCCGCCGAAATCGGTTTGTATCGATAGTTACGGTTCCCGCGTATGCGGGATTGCAATTCCGCTGCGGACGGCGTTTACCGCCAGTTCCGTCCGGGAGGACTGTCCCGTTTTGGAAATCAGATTGTTCACATGGTAACGGACGGTGCTCAAACTCAGATACAGCCGCCCGGCGATTTCCCTGTCGGTCAATCCTTCCGCCAAAAGCCGCAAAACGTCCAGTTCGCGCTCGGTCAGTTCCGTATTTTTTGCGAACCCGAGCTGTGTCACCGGCGGGCTGTCGGGGAAAATTTTTTCTCCCGCCATGACGCGGTCCATGACCTCGCGCATGGGAATTTCCTGCACTTCCTTGTACCAAAAAGCGTCTACGCCGATTTCCTTTGCGCGTTTCAGGAACATCGCGTCCGGCATAGAGGTGACGATGATGACCTTTGTGCCGGGGTAGGACGCTTTGATGCGCGCCGCGGCGTCCAGCCCGCTGGAGCCGTCCTTCATGACGACGTCGATGATGGCAAGGTCGATTCGGCTTCCCGCGCAATAGGCGTCGGCCACTTTCGCGGTTTCGATGGAGGCCGCCACGCGGTAATTCTCCGAACCCGACACGAAATTTTCGAACAACTGTCTCGACATAATCTGGTCGTCCACAATCAACACCTGATACGGCATTTCAAACCTCCTTCGGTAATTCCAATGTAACGGACAAATCCGGTTCCACGGAAACCGTCATACGCCCGCCGACCCGCTCGACCAGAGCGCGCAATAGCTTCAGCCCGCCCTTTTCGTCGATTTCGCCGGTCGGGGGCTCCCCGTTGTTGGTAAAGACGGCGGTCAGCAGCGTTTCGTTTTCGGCAATCCGCACATGCAGTCTGTCGCCGTGGGCGTGGCGAAGGGTATTGGTAAAGCACTCGTGAATGCCCGCCGCGATGATTTGCTTGAACGGCTCCGTTTGCGGCAGCGTCCCCGAAAGAACGACGTCCACTCCCAGACGCTTTGCCGTGCCAATCATCAGCTCGTATTCATCGGGGACGACATCCGCTTCCCCTTTCAGAAAATCGATATTTTCGCGCAACCGTTTCAGAATCTCCGCCGCTTCGCTTTCCGTTCCGCACCCGCTCAGAATCAGGCGCTTGATGGAGAGCAGGTTCTGCCCGAGTTCGTCGTGAATCTTGACTTTTGCGGCAAGCAGTTCCTGCTCCGCCGTCAACGCGACGATTTCCCGATTCGTTTTGACGAGTTTGGCGTTGAGCGTCAGCACCTTCTCCTGTATGCGGCGCAATTCCAGCGTTTTTTGGTAGTCGTCGGTAATATCCGAAACCATAATCGCCTGTATGCGGACGCCCTCATACGGGATGACTTCTTCCGTTACCGTCCATACCGTGTCGTCGGACAGGCGAATCACAAGCGTTTCCGGCGCGTCAATCACTTGACAGCCCGGCAGGAATTCGCCCGTATGCAACTTTTCCGCGAACAGCGAGCCGTCCGTCGGCAATTCTCCGGTAAGCAGGCTGCCGAATCGCTCCATCGCGGGGTTGATAAGCAAAATCCGCCCGTTCGGGGCATAGCATAGAATGCCCATAGGCAGACCGTCCGTCGCTTCCTTGATTGACATCAGGGTGATGCGGTTTTTCCGGTGGGAAACGATGCTGCAAAACAGCAGCAGTTCGCCCGCCGTCAGCGCAACACAGACGGAAAGGACCAGCCAATCGGGAATCGCGGCGCCGAAACGTCCCGCGGTCTGTGCGGCGGCGCGCCCCGTTTCGCGGAGGAACGCCCCGATATGCTGAAACAGCCCGTAGGAAAGCAGAATCGTAAGCAACGCGGCGCCCGCCCCCGCGGTCCTTTTCTGACGGACCATGAGGATAAAAACGGCAAATCCGGCAAAGAACAGGAGTACCGAAAAAACGCCCATGACAGACCAAAGCACGGATTCGGAACCGACTCTTTCCGGCATCATGCGCCGCCTCCTTTCACGAACGTGAAGGAAACGCGAATGTCCGGTCCCTCTTTTGTGATGGAGCCTTTCGAAGAAAACGTTCTGCCTGTCCGACGAAGGCTGTCCGCTTCGCAGGAAAAGTCCTCCGTTTTCAAAAGCATGCGGAGCGTCAGCTCGCTTTTTTCCGCCCGTACCGAAACGTGCATATGCGACAGCGAGTCGATGCTTTTGTGCAAAACGTTCCAGAACTGCTCGTAAGCGGCGATGACCAGGTCCGACGGGAAAGCGCCGGTCCCGGAAGAGGACGCCGCCGTGACGACGCCGCACAGCTTTACATAGTCCAGCGTTTCGGTAATCGCCGCCGTGAGTTCTCCGACGGGCAGCGGGCCGGAAATCGCCAAAAGTTCCATATTGCTTCGTCTTTTTATGTACGCTTTCCATACGGAAATTTTGGGGAGTTTTGCCGCAATCGGTGTCCCCGTGTCGTTCAGCATCGCGTCAATTTCCGAAAGTTGCGTGCGGATGATTTCGGAAATCCCGTCATACAGGCGGTTGCGGGTTTCCATCTCCGCTTTTTCCCGCTTAATGCGGTTTTCCTCGGCCAAATAGGCGTTGCGCGTTTTCAACTGTTGCGTTGCTTCCGTAAGTTGCTGTGAAAGCGCATGGGTATACTTTACATCGACCGTCCATTCGATACGACCGCCCGAAATGAAATGACGCTTGACCTGGATATCCTCACTCGTTCGGAAGGGGTACTTTGCGCCCGCGGTTTGATAAATCACCGTTCCGGCACGGTTTAAAATCACGGCGGGGTAAGAGGAGGCGGAAAACAGTTTGTCGTAATCCTTGTTCGCCGGAATCATGCCGGTCTGGATACAGGTTTCCAAAAACGCGACGGTGCAAATGCAGAAAATCTCCCCGTAATCCCAAACGCGGACGCCGCCGATTCGGGGGTCCGAATCGAGAACATATAGGGCGATATAAAGGATTTCGACGGCAAGGGGAAGCAGCGGCAGAAGGCAGTGTTTTCTCGTGTTGTACCGCCGGTGCTTTTTCAAAATGACGAAGTAAGCCGTAAAAACGGTGACCAGAAGAAACGCCATGAAGCAATACATCAGCCACGCGCGGGTGCTTTCGCCGCCGTCCGAAAAGCGGAACGCGAAAAAGTGAACGTCGTTCGTCAACACGCCCAGCGTCAGCAGGACGCCCGCAAATCCCGGCAGACAAAAGACCGCGGGCAGCGGCGTTTCCGCCGGTTGGTAGATGCATACGGACAGGTAAAAGCACAGCAGCGCAATCGCCATCATCGGCGCGTAGTGGAGATACCATAAATAGCGCTGAATCGCGGGAATGTCACGGAAAAACTGATTGCGGAAGATTTGCAGCAGGGAACAGAGCAGAATCAGCGCCGCAATCCATAAAAGAAGATTCCGAAGGCGGGCGTGGGTGACGCGCGCCTGAATGGAGAGAGCCCAAAGCAGAACGAGCACGCCGCAATAAAGCCGGGAACATTCCGTAAAACCGAAGCCCTCAAAGAGGACATTCAGGAAACTGCATATCAGAAAGGTTGCGGCGAGCATAACGACATTCCGTTTTAACGAACCCGACAGAATCACCTTTGCGCGCCTCCTTTCCGAAACCCGTGCGTTTCCTCTGCAACTGCCTTTATTATACGGTTCGCGAATGGTTTTGTCCCCAACAGAAATATCAGGTTCCGTGCGACTTTTTGCGGTGTTTTGCGGTCGCCTTTTTCAATCCCATTATACAACGGAACGCAAATAAAAGCAAGTGCATTTTGATGAACGGATTGAAATCTTCGCGCAAGTTTGCATTGCGGTCGTAGGAACCGTTTTTTTGCGCCTCTTTTGAATTTGTGAATAATTTGTAAACTTTTGAAACGGTTATTGCAATATTTTCAAAAAAGGAATATACTGTTATTTGTAAATTTGTATCCTGTGCAAACGTGTTTCGACGGAGGTTTTTCGTCAATTTCCACAAAATGAGCGAGGACAAATGCACAAATGGAACAATTCACGCAATTCGGGATTTCCCGACTGCTCCCGGTGCAGGTCGACCTCGACGAAACCGGCGCCTGCTATACGATTGCGTACCGTCGGACGGACGGCGGGCGCTATACGACGCAACTGGTTCGCAAGCGCTGGGGGATGTATATGCTGGGCGCCGTGGATTTCACGACGCCGGGCGGCGAGCCGGTTCGGCTTGTCGGCGCCTCGACCGACTTCGAATGGGTTTTCCGTTGCGGCAGGACGCCCGGAACGGTCACGTTTCGCGGGGGCAATCACGGCGATTATACCGACCCGAACTGGCGGGCGGATAACTCCGCCTGCTCCAACGAGCGGCTGCTGGATAGGACCTTTTTCGACGCGTCGAGCGGGGAAGTGCTCTCCCTGCTCCCCGGCGGCTCGGCGCGCGTGAACGGGTTGCGGGTGGTCATGCACAGTTGCCTGTATCAGGACGAATTTTTGCCGGAACATGTGCTCATCGAGGCGGAAAAGGACTATCTGTTCAACGGCGAGGACGTCTGCCTGCGCACCCGTTTCCGCCTGCTGCAGGACGTCTGGTTCGGCAGGTCGTGCAGCTGCATGATGCCGATTTTCAAGCGTTGCGGCAATTTCGCGCGCTTCTATAACGACGACGGAACGACAAAGCTCGTGCGGACGCCGCTGCACGGAAGCAGCCAATACGGCAACCATTTCAGCAACGGCAACGTCGCTTCCAAAGCGGAACTGTGGGGGAAGGATCGACCGGATTGCCATATGACGGTCAGCATTCTTCACCCGGAGGACCAATTCTTCCGTTCCGACCTCTATACGCGGTTCTGGGATATGAACCCCGTCGCCAATAAACTCTACTTCTCCTGCTTCCGTACCGAGCCGTCCCCGGTCGGCGCGGGGACCGAATGGGACTATCGCTCCCGTTGGCAATTCTCCTACTGCCCGACGTTCACCTGCAGCGAGGAAGCGGACGAACTGGTCGGATTCTGACGCGGGAGGCGTGAAACGGTTATGCTTGCATTGACTTCCGGATTGCTGGTCTTTTCCGTTTCGGAGGACGGGCGGACCGTCGGCTGGTCCTCGCCCGGCACGGCGCTTCGCCAAAGCGAGGGCGCGGATTTCTGGCGCGCCTATCTGGACGACGGCTACGAACGGGAAATGACCGTCCGCTCCTCCAAGCAAACCGGCGTCGTCCGCGCGGAGGGGCAGACCCTACGCATCGAATACCCCTGTCTGGTCGCGGAGAACGGGCGGCGTTTCGACATCACCCTCACCGTGACGGTGAGCGCCTGCGTGAGCACCTATCCCGGTTTCCGGTTCGACGGCACCGTCACCAATCGGTGCGCCGTGCGGCTCAACGAACTGCAGCTTCCGCTCGTCGACCTGTCGTCCGCTTGCGGGGCGGAACGGGAAAAGGACGTCCTCTGCCATTGCAACGGGCTCGGCTCCACCGTCGAAAACCCGTGGGAGCGCATCAAAAGAACCTGCCACACCGAGTACATCTCCTCCGACCACCACCAAATCTGGAACGCCATGCGCTATCCCGGCGACGCCGCCATGTGCTGGTTCGGTCTGCAAACCGGCGGGCGTTTCCTGTACGTGGGTCGGCATGACCCGACGTTGAAGGTCTGCGCGCTTGCGGCGGGCGTTTCCCCGCGCCGGGAAGCCCCCCGTTTGCTGCTGACGATTTCCCACCTGCCCTGCGTGCGGGAGGGGGAGACCGTCCCGGTTTCCGATTGCTTCGTCGCCCTTTGCGAGGGGGATTGGCGGAAAGGCTCGGATATCTACGGCAATCACGCCCGCCGGACGTGGTACACGCCCCCCGTCCTTCCGGATTGGGTCAAGGGCATTACCGGCTGGCAGCGAATCATTCTGCGGCACCAGTTCGGGGAGGTGCAATTCACCTATGAGGACCTCCCGCGCGTCTATGAGGAAGGTCGGGCCTGCGGACTGAATATGCTCATGGTTTTCGGCTGGTGGAAGGGCCGCTTTGACAACGGCTACCCCGTCTACGAGCCGGACCCGGCGCTCGGCGGAGCGGAAAAACTCCGACAGGCGATTGCGGACGTGCAGAAGGCCGGCGGCAGGGTCGCGCTGTACACGAACGGGCAGCTTATCGACGTGCAGACCGACTACTACCGGGAAATCGGCAAGGACGTCTGCCGCATTGACATCGACGGCAACGAGTACCGCGACCATTACCGCTTCGGGAACGACGGGCTGTTGCTGCGTTCGTTCGGCTATAAATCCTTCGTGACCGCCTGCCCCGCGACCGACGAGTGGCAGGAGCGCGTGGCGGCGTACGAGCGGCTGAAATTCTCTTTCGGGTGCGATTCCGCCTTTTTCGACCAGATTGGCGGCGCCGCGCCGCTGCCCTGCTTCAACCCCGCACATCGACACGGTTTCCGCCCGGACGAGGCGGAAAAGGGTCGCGTGGAGATTTTCCGCCGACTGCTGGAGGATTGCCCGGCGGGCAAGGCAATCGGGACGGAAATGGTCAACGACCGCCTGCTCCCCTATGTGCATTATATCCACGGGATTCAAACCGGCGCTTCATTCGTCCCCGGCTGCCTGCCGGAGATGTTCCTGCGGACCTTCCCCGAAGTCGTCCAGACCGACCGGTTCGTACACGACGACAAGGAGGATACCGACCGCCGGCTGGGCAACGCTTTCATCCACGGCTTCCGGCTGGACGTTTCGCCCTACCGCGGACGTGCGCACATCGGCGAATTGCCCACGCTGCGGGAAAAGATTCGCAAGCTGCTCGCCTGCAAGGAGACCTACCGCCGGTTCTTCTACGAAGGGCGTTACGTCTGCGAGCAGACGCCGCCCCTTCCGCCGGGCGTGAAGTGCGGCGAATTCGTTTCCGGCGACGAGCACCTGTACGCGCTGTGGAACGACAGCGACCGCGAGCAGTCCTTCACCGTCGTCGGGCAGGAGGTCCGCCTTTCGGCACAGGAGGTCACCTGCGTATGTTTCCGTTGAACGAAAAGGTATTCATTATAGGAGGGAAGTTCCAAATGAAACACGTTGCACCACCCCGCAAACGGCTTCCACGCCTCGTTTCCGCGCTCTGCCTGGTCCTTTCGTGCCTGCTGCTGTTCTCGGTGCTGCTCACCGCCTGCAGCGAGGAGGAAGAGACCTCCGGCTCCGGCGACGACAGCGCCGCCTCCTCGACGAGCGAAGCGCTGGTCCCGACGCTGGGCGAAGCGGATTACTCCGGACACGTCCTGCACGTCCTCGCCGCCACCGAGAAGCTGCCGTTCGAGGAGGAAGCGTTCGGCGCGACGGAACGGAACACCGAACCGGTCAACGACGCCTGCGTCAACCGGAACGATTTGATTGCCCAATCCTACGGGTTCACGATTGAAACCGAGTTCATCGAACCGTTCAACCCGTTCCTTTCCCGCGTGCGGAATGACATCATGAGCGGAACGGCGTCCTACGACATCGCCGCGACCGGTCTGCAGTCCATGGCGATCCTTGCGAGCGACGGTTCGTTCCTGGACCTTTACGACCTTGCGGACTCCCATCTGGATTTGACGGCGCCTTGGTGGGATTCCGCCGCCAATGCGGATATGACCCTCATGGGCAAGTTGTTCTTCACCACCGGCGACATCACCCTGTTCGACAACGAGAACACCCGCTGCATTTACTACAACAAGGACATCATCACCGAAAACAACCTCGAAGCGCCCACGCAATTGGTTCTCGACAACGCGTGGACGGTCGACAAGATGTACGAAATGGCGAAGGTTGCGGCTACGGAAAAGGACGACGGCATCATGACCGTGACCGGACCGGACGTCTGGGGGCTCGTCGGCGTCGCGTTCGACACCTATTCGCTGATCATGGGTTGCGACACCCCGCAAATCAAGATGAACGAAAAGGGGCTGCCCGAACTCGCCATGCTCGACGGCAAAAACGTCAGCGCGTTCGAGAAGGTGCATACAATCATGAACGACCGTTCCTGCGTCGCCTGGCGCGAGCAGTACTACGCCTGGAACGCGCCGGATTCCGCTAACGTCGTCAAGAACTTCTATAAGGGGCAAGCGCTGTTCCTCATGGGGCTCGTCAATACCGTCAACAGCGACGACCTCCGCAACGCGGAAATCCGCTACGGAATCCTGCCGATGCCCAAATTCGACGCCGAGCAGGAGCACTACGCGACCACTTGCGACCCCTATCGGTTCCAGGTCGTCGGAATCATGAAGTCCTGCCCGGATACGGAATTCACGACCTTCGCCATGGAAACGCTCGCCTACCTCAACTACAAAATGGTCACGCCGGAGTATTACGACCGGACGCTGAAGTACAAGCGGTTCCTCGACGACGATGATTCGCCGGAAATGCTGGATATCCTGTTCTCCAACCGTCTTGTAGACATCTCCGTCGCCTTCAACTGGGACGACTGCATTCAGTACTACAACCAGCTCGTTTACACGGCGACGCCGCAATTGAGCAGTTTCGTCGAACAGCATGAAAACGCGTTCAACGCGGCGATGAACAAGACGGTCGAAAAGCTGGAAACCCTCTACCCGTAAAAAAACCAAAAAATACAAAGCAAAACCAAAAAAGAAAGGAAGAACTTCTCATGAAAAAGACGCTCGCAACAACCCTCGCGGTCGCGCTGGCGCTGGCGTGCCTCGCCTGCACGTTCCTCACTGTCTCTGCCGAACAGCAAACCGTCACGGTGGACGGCAAACTGGACGATACCGGCTGGGCAAACGTCACCTGGCACGAAAAAGGCGTCTGGCAGACCGCCGAAAGCGATGGCGGCGTAATCAATCAGGACCTGCAGGTGAAGTATGCGGTCCGCGCCGACGGCGAAAACATCTACATCGCGGTCCAGGTCAACGAACCGGTCGCCTTCACAAAGGCGCTCGACCCCGCGAACTTCGCCCAGGACGGCGCAACGAATTTCCGTATCTGGTTCCACGGCGACGGAATGCCGGCGGACGGCGAAGCCAACGACATTCGGAAATTCTTTGACGTGCTCTGGAACGAAAAGAGCTTCGACACCTTCCTGATGAAGACCGCCAATACCGAGGACATTCAGGCGGCTGCCGTCACCGACGCAAGCAGTATCACGATTGAATTCAAAATCAGGAAATCCGCCGTTTCCGTCGACAAGAGTTTCAAGTTGATGGTCACCTACTCCTCCCCGAAGATTTCCAACGGCACCGCCACCGGCTACAACGCTTTCCACCTGATGGATAGGGACGAGCTCGGCAGCGGCTGGTCCGGCAAGTACGATTTGTACAAGGACTATACCGTGGCGGATATCCTGCTGACCGAGGTCTCCACGACCTCCTCTGAGCCCGCGTCCTCTTCGGAGCCCGCGTCCTCCTCGACGCCGGCAACTTCCTCGACGCCCGCGTCCTCTTCGACGCCCGCAACCTCTTCGACGCCGGCGGCTTCTTCGTCTGCCGCTCCGTCGACGGGTGACGCCGGAATCGTGGTGTTCGCGGTTCTCGCGCTCGTCGCCGTTGCCGGCGCGTTCGTCGCGGTCCGCGTAAGGAAGTAAGACCCCGACGAAAGGGACGTCGTTCCCTACGGGCATACCGGCGGAACCGGGGCCCTGTGCCTTTGCAGCCAAAAAATCGCGCAACCATGCGGGTTGCGCGATTTTTCTTTGCGTGATACGGCGACGGGAACGATTTCACATTCCCCGCGGATTTTTGCAATCTCCGCGGCGGAACGGAGCGGTTCGAAAAATGTCGGATAGCCCTCGCCGCACCCCGCGCGCCCGCGTCGCGGATTCCGCATAGCCCTACCGCAAATGCTCCAAAACCTCGCCGACGTCGCCGTCGATGCAAATCGACTGTTTTTCAATTTCCGTCGGGCAGACCGCCTCGCCGTAGTTGATGCAGGCATAGGTCGCCGCCCGGTTTTGCGCGGTCATGCGCCAGAACGGATATTTGATAATGCCCGGCGTGTTGTACCCGACGCCGAGTTCCAGAAACAGAATCCGCCCGTTTCGCCGCGTCCGAAGAAAGTTCTCGTACCGTTCAGCCGCCGAATGCCAGCCGCCGTCCTCGACAAAGCGGTCGTCGGAGCGCAAATTCATCGTCATGGGCTTTCCGCAATGCGGGCAGACGGGCAGAAGCTCGGACGGGATACGCATCTCCTTTTGCTGTTCCATCATCTGCCGAATGGTTTTCTCGTTGTCAAAGGTTTCCCGACGGCACGGCTCGGCGCATTGAAACAGCCCGTAGTCGCCTTGCGTGTAGAACAACCGTTTCTTGTCGAATCCCGCCTTTTGGAAACAGTGGTCGACATTCGTGGTGATTACGAAATAGTCCTTGTCGCGAACCAACGCCAATAGTTCCTCGTAGACCGGTTTCGGCGCGTCCGTATAGCGGTTGATGAAGATATACCGGCTCCAATACGCCCAAAATTCTTCCGGCGAGGGATACGGGTAAAACCCGCCGGAATACATATCGGAAAAGCCGTATTTTTCGGCAAAGTCGGAGAAATACCGCCGAAACCGCTCCCCGGTATAGGTAAACCCCGCCGAGGCGGACAGCCCCGCGCCCGCGCCGACGACAACGGCGTCCGCAACGTTCAGCGCCTCCCGGAGCCGCCGGAGATTATCCGAGGTATTTCCGGTAGATTTCGTAATCGACGTCCTTGAAAACATTGAAAATCACCTTCGTGTCGCCTTTGTATTTTCGCACCGTGTCCACGGCAATTTTTGCGGCTTCTTCGTTCGGGAAATGGAATTCCCCCGTGGAAATGCAGCAGAACGCCACGCTCCCGATTCCGTTCTGCCGCGCCAGTTCCAGACAGGAACGATAGCAGGCGGCAAGCAGTTTCCGGTCCTTTTCGGTCACATCGCCGGATACGACGGGACCGACGGTGTGCAGGACAAAATCACAGGGCAGATTGTAGGCGGGCGTGCACTTTGCCTGCCCGGTCGGCTCTTCGTGCCCTTGCTTTCGCATTATTTCGGCACAGGCAAGCCGAAGCTGTACCCCGGCGTAGGTGTGAATCGCGTTGTCGATACAGCCGTGACAGGGGACGTAGCAGCCGGTCATGCCGGAGTTTGCCGCGTTCACGATAGCGCCGCATTTGAGCGTGGTGATGTCGCCCTGCCATAGATAGATACCCGGCTTGACCGGCGTCAAATCGGATACATCCGTGACGCCTTTCCGGGCGATTTCCTCCTGCAGATAAGCGTCCTGCACCGTCAGGAAATCCTCTCCAATCGGTCGCGGCGGGCGGACGTTCAGCAGGGAGCGGAGCAATCGCCTTTGCCCCGTTTCGTCGGGGGGAATCCGCAAATCCCGATACCGGGGCTGTTCGGAAAGCAGTTTTTGCATCAGAAAAATTCTTCTTTCGGCTTGTGTCATACCCTCACCCTTACGCGATGATTTTACGCCCATTCGAACCGAGAACCCTCAAACGGTTTTACACGGGAGCATGATTTGCGCGCAAAACAGGTTGTCTTTTTCCGTATACACGACGAATCCGCCGTACTTTTCGGCAATCGACTCGATGATTTTATGCCCGAGACCGTGATTGGCTTCGCTTTTGGTCGAGCGAAGTTCGCGGTTCTTTTCCAAAACGGATTTCGCAACGGTATTTCGGCACAGTATCATACGGGTTTTGTTTTTGAGCAGGAAATGCAGTTCGACCTGCCTTTTTACGGAAGGGTCGATTTTGGAAACCGCTTCAAACGCGTTATCCAGCAGATTGCCGACCATCCCGGTGAGGTCCGCGTCGTCGATATCCGCGAATGCGTTCGCGTAGCCCGAAACAATCACATGGATGTCCTTGTTTGCCGAGATTTTGGTATTGAGCAGGCAATCGAGAACCGCGTGACCCGTGCGCACGGAACCGCCCATGCTTTCGATTGCGGGGTACAGCTTGTTCAGGTAGGCGATACAGCCCGGCGTGTCGTTTTGCGAGAGCATGGATTTGAGCACGGTGAAATGGTTTTTCAAATCGTGTTGTACTTTTCGGGTATTGTCCCACAGCAGATTCGCCTCTTCGAAACGAATCTGCTCAAAGCGGAGCCGTTCCTCCAATGCTTTGCGTTCGTATGCTTTCTTTTGCATTTCCATGACCTGACGAATCAAAACGTACGCGACAAAGTTGAACAGAACCAGCACGAACAGAATGGTCAGGACGGGGAGATGCATTTCCCGCGCGGGGGCGTGCGCGGAAACCGTCATCAATGCGCCCAAACCGATGATGGTGAAGAACGGGAAGAACAGGAGCAGGAAACCGTTCTTTTTATCCAAACGGTCGGTTTTCCCGAACAGGAGCAGGAGCGATTTGTATAGGACGAATTGCGTCAATTTTGCGACGGTCAGATAAATGACGCGGGTCGGGGAAGCGACGCCCTGCAATGGGTCCGCCGCGGTATAAACGAGGGACGCGGAGAGGGCGGTATAAACCCTGTTCAGCGAGGAGAAAAGCACGGAAACCAAACCGCTCGTCAGCAGAATCACGAGCAGGTACAGACCGGACGCCACAACGGATAGGAACCGTTTCCGCTTGCAGAGCGAAAGGGAATACCCGACGGTCAGCAGCGCGACGCCGCTCAGGACGAGCGGGTGAAACGTCAGGCGGAAATAGGCGGCCGACAGCTGCAGGACCAAAAGAAGCGCCGGGAAAAGCAAAAAGACCCGGTTCTCTTTTTTATACCATGCGGTATGCAAAAAACGCGGAACAAACCAAATCAGGAAGAAAACGTCCGCGACGGTCGCCGCTATTTCCGCAATCGTGTAAATCATAAGTTGAAACTCCGAAGGCTGAATTCGGCATACGCGGTTCTGAAACCCGCGAGTCGTCTTTGCGCGATGGGGAGCGCCTTTTTTTCGTAGCTGACCGATACTTCGTTTTGACGGATTTGCTGTACATGGTACAGGTTGACGATATAAGCCGAATGGATTCGATAAAAATCGAAAGCGGAAACGCGTTTTTCGACCTCCCGAAGCGTGCCTCTGCACCGGCAGACGCCCTTTTGCGTTTTCAGTTCGTAATAATTGCCGACGGATTGAATGTAGAGGATATCCCGCGTATCAAGCGTGACCGCGCCCCGAACGGACGTCAGGGAAATCAACCGATTCTCGCGGTCGAAGGTATCGGCGATGCGCTTGAGAATGGCCGGAAGTTCGTCCGGAATGCAATCTTTCCGTAGATACGCGAAGGGGGAAAACGCAAAGACCTGATAGACATACTGCTCGTAACCGGAAACGAAAACGATTCGGATTTCTTTTTGCGCCGCCGTGATTTGTTTTGCAAGCGCAAGCCCGTTCATGCCGGGCATTTCGATGTCCAAAAACAGGACGTCGACGTTCCGGGATTCCAAACGGTTCAGCAATTGCTCGCCGCTATCGACGCCGTCCCCGATTTCGTATTGCAGGGACTTCGGGAAAATCCGGGGGAGCATTTCTTCGAGCGTTTGGCGGAACGTTTTTCGGAATTCGACACTATCGTCGCATACGCAAATGTGAATCATCGTTGCGCCTCCTTTCCGCGAAAGGCACCGACGGGGGACCGCGCCGCCGATGCCGAACCGCTTGCGGTATGCCTGTATTCTATCATATTTTGGCAGGCGTGTCAATGCTTTTTCGATGCGGGCGGAAGTTGCGACTGCCCCGAATCGGCGGATGTTTCGTATCAAATATCCCATTTTATGTGCATTATCCCAAAGCCTTGCAATCCGGGGAAATTTGTGATACGGTGGTATTGGGTCGTAGGAATCGGAAACGCAAATTTTGCAAAGGAAACGTTACGAAAAAAATTGCGGGGTGGTTGACGTATGATTTTCAAACACGGGTTGGTAAAAAAATGCATGGCGCTGGGGATCTCCCTGTGCCTGTTGTGCTTGGTCGCGTGCGACGAAACGGAACCTCTGCCGGAGGGCGTTTCGAGCCTTCCGGATATCGGCGTGCTGTCGTTTGCGGAATCCGACGGGACGCTGCATTGGCCGGCCGAATTGCTGCCGGCGGATTTCCCCGAAGCGACGTATACCGAGGTTTATGCGGCGGAACGCGTCGACAATGAAGTGCGCGTCGTCCTGTTCGCCCCGAAAAGGGTCGGCATGTATCCTACGGATATGGCTTTCCTGATGCAGTTGACGGAAGGCGGCTATGTATACGATACCGATTGGGAAACCGACACGACGAGAATCGTCAATCGCGACGGATTCGTCGTCACGATTTCGAGTTCGGAAGACGAGGATACGCATTTGACGGCAATCAACGAAAAGAGCCCGACCGGTTTTACCTATGAATTGCGGGTCCGGCAGGAGAGCGCGCCGCCGAAAGCCTATTTCTGGACGTATCCGTCGGCGGATACCGACCTGGGATTGGAAGAAACGGCGTTTGCGGAATGGCCGTCCGACGCTTTGCCGGACGCATTTCCGCGCCCGGAAGAGGGAACGGAAATCCTGTCGATACAGCAGAAATCCACGGGACTGTTCCTCACCGTAAAGGATAACGGAACGTACCTGCAAACCGTGCAGGAAGCCGGTTTTCAGCGGCTCGGACCGGATGGGACGAAGGCGTATGTTTCCGAAAACGGGGATTACCTCTATCTGTCGTTCGGGCAGCCTTCCGCCGAAGGCGATACCTATACCAATCTCTATACGTTCCAAATCTGCCGCATGAATGCGCATGTCGTACGGGAATAAATGACCGGGAAACGCCGTCTTTTCCTCGTCGCCCTGCCGCTTTGCGTGCTGTTGTCCGCATGCGGGGCGGGACCGACGGAGGTTTTTGACCCGAATCAACCGATTGCCCCGGACGGACCGGCGGTCGATTTCCCCGCGGAGGAATGGGTATTTCTTCCGGAGGAAAGCGAACGGCTCAGCGCGGAATGGAATGCGGGGGAACTGTGTTTTCGCTATCGCGGGTCGGTCGGGGAACGCGTTCGGTACGAGCAGGCGCTTGCGGCGGATTGGTTTTTGCGCTTGCCGGAGCAGGTTTCGCAAAACGACCGCATTTCCACCTACCTGCACCCGACGGGATGGCGGGTCGCCGTTTACGATAACCGCCGGAACCGGGCGTTGCGGGAGCGGTATGGGGAAACCCCGTATGTGTACGAATTGCGCGTTCGTCGGCTGCTGTTTGCGCGGAGCGTGTTTCCCGTGTACCCCGAATCGTCGCGTTCGCTCGGCTTGGAGGAACGACGGTTCGACGGTCTGCCGGACGATTTGCCGCCGGACTTCTTTTCCCTTCCGGAAAACGCGATTCTGACGTACAGCGCGCAATCCGAAAAGGGGCTTGCAGTCGTGTTCCTGACGACCGTGCGGGAATGGCACGCGGTGCAAGCCGCGCTTCCGGCGACGGGCTGGGAACCGGTCGGCGCATGCTACGCAAATGCGCGCGGGGACTACTTTTATCTGACATACGAGCCGCTCAAGGTGCAGAAGGAGGGCGTCGATTACGCGTATTTGCCGGAAGACCCGAACCTTCGGAATATCCTCGCGCCCGACGAACTTCCCGCGACCGATGAAGAAATTTCGGACGGCACCTTTTGCCGGATTCGCCTGCAAATCGTGCGGAACGAATGGATTCCCGCATTTTGGAAGGATATGCATACGCTGGAGGAATCGCCGTGCTCTGTATCCTAAAAAAGGAATTGCGCTATCGTTCGGGCTGCCTGCCCCTGTCGCTGCTCGTGTTTTATTGCAGCATTCGCGTGTACGAATCTTACGATACCCTGGAGTACAGCTATTTTCTGTTCCCGCTGATTCTTTGCGGTATCCTGTTCCGAAGTGCGTCGGAAATCGAATGGATTCGCGTTTCCCCTACGCGGTTGTGCGACGTACTGCTGGTGCGCTATTTCGTCACCTATGCGTATACGGCTTTTCCCCCGGCGATTTGGCTGCTGTTGCGCGGGGAGGCGAATGCGCCGCGCGAGGCGCTGACGATGGTGACGACCCTGCTTTTTGTGACGTCCGTTTCCTTGCTGTTTCGCGTCTTGCTTCGGAATCCGTATGGGGCGGTTCTGCTTTCGCTATTGGCGCATACGGTTCTGACGGTCTCCCTCAAGGCGTTCCTTTCGCAAACGTTGCGGTTGACCGACCCGAAGGCGATTCAACGGTTTTCCCCGTTCTTTGCGAACACCATTACGAATCGCGGCGTTTACGGCAACAATCGGCTGTTTGTGCTGGGTTTGACCGTCTTTTTGCTGACTTTATCCTACCTGCTCGCGCGGCGCGCGGACCGCTTTTTGACGGAATGAAAAGCAAGATTTGGGTGCTGTATGCCGTTCGGCTACGGCAAAACCGGGCGATATTGGCGTTTCTTTTGCTTTTGCCGGCGCTTTTCTTGTATTTGACCGGGACGCTGCACCCCGCCGCGTCGGACCGGGAACTTTTGGAACTCCGCCGGAATCTGGAAGTGTTTTCCCCGTTTTTCGGGACCGTTCCGTTGTCCGTGCTGTTCCGTTGCCGGGAGGAGCCGTCGCTGATTGTCTTGCACGGGACGTCCCTTGCGGAAGTCGCGCTTGCGGACGCGACCCTGCACACCCTTGCGCTGCTTGCGTCCGGACTCGCGACGGGGTTGCCGCTGCTCCCCGTCTGGATTCGACCGTACTTTTTGTTTTCCTACCCGGTGACGCTGCTTTTCCTGGTCGGTCTTGCGCTGTTTGTTCGGTTCTTGTGCGGGATACGGTACGGAAATTTTGCCCTCTATGTCCTCGCGTTTTTCCTGCTGTACGAGCGGAGCGGGCTGTCCGCCGCGCGCGTCGTCACGCGGACCTTGTGCCGTACCGACCCGTTCGCGGGCGCATATGCGCACGGCGTTTTCGCGGGGGACGCGGGTATGTGGTATGTGCCGGACGGTATCCTGATACAGAATCGGTTGCTGGTTCTCGGCGTTTCCGTTTTCCTTCTGCTGGGCAGCGTTTTGCTTTCGCGTCGGAAACGGCTTTATGCATGAGAGGGAGGTCTTTATGAACCTGACAATCGAACATCTTTCCAAAACCTATTCGCACGGAACGCCCGCTTTGCAGGACGTCGGTTTTTCGATAGACGGCGGCGTATTCGGTCTGCTCGGTCGGAACGGCGCGGGGAAAACCACCCTAATGCGTATCCTTGCCACCGCGATGAAACCGTCGGGCGGCAGGGTGTTGTTCGACGGCAAGGAAACGGGCGCGCATTTGAAGGAATTCCGTTCCTCGCTCGGATACCTGCCGCAAAGTTCCGCCTTGCTGCCGGGGATGAATCTTTATGAATTCCTGGACTATATGTGCGTGCTGAAAGGCATCACGAAAAAGAGCCGCCGCGTCGACGAAATCGACCGGTGCGTGCAAATCGTCGGGTTGCAGGACGAAAAGAAAAAGCGGTTGCGCAAGTATTCCGGCGGCATGTTGCGGCGGGCGGGAATCGCGCAGGCGCTGCTCGGTTCGCCGAACCTATTGATTATCGACGAGCCGACGACCGGGCTGGACCCGGAGGAACGGCTGTATTTTCTCAATCTGCTGTCGCGTATCAGCTTTGCGCAAACGACGTTGCTTTCCACGCATATTATCCATGATATCGAAAGCATCTGTGAGAATGTTTGCGTTCTGGAACAGGGGAAATTGCTGTATGCCGGTTCGACGTCGGAACTGATACGGCAGCAGGAGAATCGCGTTTGGCAGACCGTTTGCGAGCCGGGCGCGGAGGAAGCCCTGAAACAACGGCTGACGGTCGTTTCCGTGTCGTACAATGCGGGCAGACCGACGGTTCGGTATCTTTCCGATTTCCCCGTCGCGGACGGGTCCGAGCCGGTCGCCGCGACGCTGGAGGACGCCTATATCGGCACGCTGGGCGGCGTCAAACGGTAGCGCCGGTCGGCGAAACCGCGGCAGTTTGCGTGAGAAAGAGGTTGACGAATGACCGTTTATCGAAAATGCTTTCGGAATACCTGGAAGGCGATGGTCTGCTCTCCGCTGTTCTGTATCGTGCTTTGCGTGGTCTTTTTGCTGTTCGTAAACCATTTGCGCAACCCCGGCGATTTGAATTTGACCTATAATTTCCATAAAGTCCTGTCGGGGTTCCCGCTTGCCGGATTGGAATTCGCCGTCCCGCTGCTGCTTGCAGTCATGGTCAGCACCGATTTTCTCAGCGAACGAAAGAACCGTTTCTTGGAGATACAAACGGTTTCCGGTTCCTCTACGGTCGCGCGCTATGCGGCGAAGGTGACGGCGTATCTTACCTTGGGATTCGGCGTTTCGTTTCTGATGACATTCGGTTGTTTCCTCGGCGTTTTGGCGATGACGGGAGGGCTTGCGGGCAGTACCTACGGCGTCGCGGAGGCGTTCTGTTTGACTTTTGTTCGATGGGTCGCCTATGCGGTTCCGGTCGTCTTGCAGTATGTTTCTTTGGCGATGCTTTGCGCGCTGCTCGCCCGCTCGGCGGTTTGCGGAATCGCGGTATGCGTGTTTTACAATTTTCTAATCACCTTTGCTCCGATTTACCAAACCGCTTTTTGGCGGTATTTCTATCAGGTTCCGGATTCCGTTATCGTGTATTTCTATTTTTGGCGCGCAAAATGCCGCCCGACCGCAATTGTTGAGGTGGCGGTTTCCGACGTCGTGAAATCCTATGTGCTGATTGGCGTGTGGTTCCTTGCGTCGCTGACGGTGTGTTTCTTTTTGTATCGTCGGTTAAAAGATAGGTGAAAAAAGCCCGAACCGGTTGGTTCGGGCTTTTGCAAGGATTGGTTCAGGCTGTCGCCATTTCGGGGGCGGGCTCCGGGGTTTCGGCGAAACGGTCCGTTCCGCGTCCGGTTCTGTCCGGCTCGTCGACCTTGCTCCGCGGTTCGGGTTCGGGAACGTATTTGTTTCCAAAGACCGGCGTTCTGCCGCGCACGAAGACGTAAGCCTTGTCAAGCGGCATACACAGGATGCTGTGCAGCGGTTTATTCGTCTTCTTGCTGATGTATTCCGCCGTCGCGATATCCTGACCGCCCAGATAGACCATCTGGTCGCAATTGTTGATGATTGTTTGCGCCGCCGACGTGCCGTACAGGGTATCGAGTTGCGCGATGCTTTGCAGGACGATGCTGACGTAGATTTCGCGGGAACGAATCACCGAGATGATGTTGTCAAAATTCGGAATTGTCGCGTTGGTGGCGAAATCGTCGAGGTAAATCCGCACGGGGACCGGCAGGCAGCTGTCCGGACAGGCGTCCGCCTCCCTGCAAAGAGTCTGAATGGCTTGCATGACAAAGATGACCGCGAGTTTGTCGAGCGAACGGTCGATGTCGCTGATGGTGAGGAACACGGCTGTCTTTTCGCGACCGAGCGACGCAAAGTCGAGCTTTTCGGGTTTCGAGTACAGCGCGAGCGCGTCGTCGAAGCAAAGCGGGTCGAGGTTCGTCGAAAGGATTCCCCGGATGCTCGCGTCCATTTTTTCCGCTCTTGTAATCACGCTTGCCGCGTTGTACCGCATCAGGGTCGTGCCGTTCGGCTTTAGCATGGCAAGTTCGTTTATCAGTTGCCGGAACCCGGGCGTTCCCATGAGAGGCGCAAGTTTGCTCACGTATTCGAGCGTATGCTCGCTTTCGGGCAGGGCTTCGAGAACGTACGGGATCAGAACCTGCAGGTACTGCCTCGCGGCATAATCCCAATACGGGTCCTTCAAGCTGGTGAGGGGAATCAGCGCGCTTGTAAGGCTCAAGATGTCCTGTTCGCTGTACGTTCCCTTCTCGGGGTCGTATCGGATATAATCCAAAGGGTTGTATCCGTAACCGCCCGCAAGGTCGTTGAAATTGATTTTCGCGACTTTGTAACCGCGTCGCTTCAGCGACGGCGCGAGGGCGCGGTAAAGGTTGCCCTTGGTGTCGGACACGATGAGACTTTCGTTTCCGTTCTCGATGTTCGGTCTGACGTATCCGCGCGTTTTGCCGGCGCCCGACGGACCGATAATCAGCACGTTGTTGTTGATTCCCGTTTCCCATGTGTCGGTGTTTGTGCGAACGCCGGCGGCGAGAATGTGCTCGCCTTTGTAATTGCTTCTGTTTTTATTGACCATGATTGGTCGCCTCCTTGATTTTTATCATTTTGGTGTCAAGAAATTCGTTCGTGTCGATGTGAATTTGCGAGATTTCGGCTATCGGTATGATGAACAGGTCGACGAGCGAGCCGTAGTAATTTCGTATCGTTGCAAGATTCATTCCGGGAGGACCTTCGTCCGGGAGATTCCGGCAAACGAAAGCCGTATAGATATCGCCGAGCGAGGTCTCGTCGGACGGCGAAATCCCGAGGGCGCGAAGGCTTTCTTCCCGTGCGCGTGCGTTCTTTTGATAGGACGCTCCCTCGATGAACCGGAGAAAGCTCTCGTATTCGGAATGGGAAACGGCTTGCAGGAACGTATACGCCGGCATCAAATCGTGGTCGCCTTGATACTTGCGACCATCTTCCGAGGCGAGATATTCCGCGTCGTTCAGGCAATGAAAATACGCCTCCGCGAGTCTTTTGAGGCTTTCCGTCAAGGGATAGCGCAACGACGCGGCAAGCCGCTCGGCGATGACGCCGAATGTGACGCCGACCGGGTCTTCGCGCGGGAATTCCTTCCGCAACGCGTTATACATGGCTTCGCGATTCGTCATCGACTCGTCGTCCAAGACTTTCGCCGCGGAAAGCGCCGGCGTATTCACGAAACGCACCGTGTGAAGCGCGGAGAGAAACGGTTCCGTCGCGAATCCCTTTTTGATTCGGCGGAGTTTTTCCGCGAAGGGGATGGTGGCGTGCGGATAAGCGATTGTTTTCATCGGATAGGCTCCTTTTCCGTGATGATTTTGGTGGCAAGACCGTATTTCAAAGCCTCGTCGGCGTCAAAATACGTATCCTTCTTGGTTTTTGTCAGCACCCACTTGCGCGTCTGACCGGTTGCGCTCGCAATCGTGTCGCCGAGGACCTTTTGCACCTTTTTCAGCGAGGACAGATAGTCCTCCAGCTGAGCGGGCTTCATTCCGGCGAGCGAACCGCCGCCGGGCGCGGGGTCGTGAATCATGATTTTCGAATGCGGGAACATTTCGCGTTTTTGCGCCGCGAGGAAGAGGATGGCGCCCATCGACGCCGCCAATCCGACGCATACCGTTCTCAGGGGCGCGGGCATGACCTTGATGTAGTCGTACACCGCGAAACCGCTGTCGACTTCGCCGCCGGGACTGTTGATATAGAGCGTGATTTCCTCGTCGGGGGATTCGTGATTGAGAAACATGAGCTGCTTGAGCAGGCTGCCCATGGATTCCGCGTCCACTTCGCCGGTGAGGAAGATTTCCCGCGAACGCATCAGTTCGTCCTCGATTGGAACGCGGTTCAGACCGCTTGCGGTTTCTCGGATGATACAGGGTGTAAAGATTTTCATAAGTGTTCTCCTTTTTTAGATATTGATTTTACAGTAATTTGAAACCTTCAAAGGAATACCCGGATGCCGAAGGCATCGTGTTGCACCGAACGAAAGAAAAGCGCCCAACGCAAAGCAATAAACGAAAACGCGGAAACAAAGAAAAAACGCCCGCCGAGCGGGCGCGCCGCCGCGTATCATACGATTGCAAGGGAATTGCGGCGGTTCCATAAAAAAATAGTCCGAAGATTTCTTCGGACTGTACTTCCCATGCTTCGCATGGGTGCCTCACAGGATTCGGTTTCTTTTCGTAGGCATGTGAGGCGAAACAGATAAACATATATGCGTTCGCATCACCGAAAAAACAGCGTATTTGCAAGAAAAATGACCTGCCGAAACCGCAAAAACTCTTATGTTTTTATAGAGATATGACGTCGGGAGCATCGTAAATCCACTTCTTAATCGTAAAAATCCGCACGCCGTTTTCGCGTTCGACCGTCCATGTCGCAATGCGGTCAATCGCCTTGAGTCCGTCGAGCATCCCGGCGATTTTTTGCGAAACGGTTTCCTCTTTTCGCGCCCTTTCGTAGGGGTCCTCCGGAAGCGATACGCCGAGAACTTCGAAAACCGTATCCATCCGTATCCGATTGGTTGTCCGTCGCTTTTTTTGCGGCGAACTCATCATATCGATTCTGCACAAAAGATAGTGCAGGAGTGCAAGGTTGCTGTCGCTCGCGGGACGCGCGATGTTTTTGAGCGCCTTGAACGGAAACGTGTAAAACTGCCCGTTTGTGAGTTCCGCGTACTCGTAAAGCGGAAAAGGCGCGCCGTCGATAAAATCGAAACCGCCCTTCGCGTTCGCCGCAAGCGGCAGAAATTTGCCGGAGAGTACGGCGGCTTTGTTTTCGTTTTCGTAGGCATACCCGACGGAAACGGAGTTGCGTCGGTCGATTTCGATGTGCATGCGGAGCATTTTCAGGATGCTCTGCTCTACGCGCTCTTTTCGGTCGGGACGGAGCGTAAGCGACGCGTCGCCCGCCAAAATCCCCATGACGGCTCTTGCCGTCACCCTTTTTTTGCGGTGAAATTGCAGCGTGTAGACGGCGTCGGCAATCATCATATCGAAATACGAAAGCATTCCCGCATCCGTTTTTCCGTTCTCGTCCGTGACGCGAAAGGAAACCGTGTAATGGGAAGAGGACGATACGTTCAGGTTTTCCGCGCTGCAAATCCCCCGTCGGATATGCCACGCCACATCGGTGCGGTTGCAGTAAAGAACGTCGATTTTGCGGACGGTTTTGTAGACGTCGAGTTTCTTGCGGTCGAGGTCGAGCGCGCCGTCGCGCGGGTCGAAATTGTCGAAATACGCGAGCATTTCGGCTTGCAGTTCGTCGCTCGACTTGTTTTCGCCGGTTTCGGCAAAGTGCCGCATCCGTTCCAGCCGCAAATCGGAGATTCGTTTCCGCTTCGCTTTGTCGCCCTCCGAAAGGTTGCTTGAAAATACGGTTTGGTTCACAAGTTTTTCGCAAGTATTCTTATCGGACGGATGATAGAGGAGCATACAGTAAGCGTCTTTTCCGTCGCGTCCCGCGCGCCCCGATTCCTGCGCGTAGTTTTCCATGCAGAGGGGCAGGTTGAAGTGCACGACGAACCGCACGTCGGTTTTGTTTATGCCCATTCCGAGCGCCGTGGTCGACACGATAATCTTTTTTTCGCCGTCAAGGAATTTCCTGAAGTTGTCGTCCTTGCTTTCCTCCGTTTCGGGGGATTGCGCGAGGGATGCGTAATACCGCGTCACGGAATACCCCGCTTTGGAAAGGGATTTGAACACCTTGTTGACGGTTTTCACGGTCGTACAGTAAACGAAACCGCTTTCGTCGGGATGAGCGGACAAAAAGCGCGTCAACGCCTTCATTTTTTGGTTGAAAACTTTCGTTTCCGTGTCGGCCGATTCGGGAACGCGCAGAACGCTGTAATGGAGATTCCTTCTCGCTTTCGTATCTGCGGTTATGATTTTCGGCTTTTTCATATCGAGATAGGTCAGGATATCCTCGGTCACCGCTTTTGTGGCGGTTGCGGTGAAAGCGGCGACGGGCGGGCGCTTTCCGGATTTCGCAAAAATTCTGCCGATTTCGAGGTACCGCGGCCGAAATTCGTATCCGTACATCGAGACACAGTGCGCCTCGTCGACGACGAACAGCCCGATTTCCGCGTTGCTCATAAAGCGGACAAAATCCGCGCGTCGGAGCCGTTCGGCGGTGATGTAAAGGAGTTTGTATGCGCCTTTCGACGCGTCGAGCAGGACTTCTTTCCAAAGGCGGGAACGGTTTTTTTCCGCTTTCCCCGTTTTGCGGTTTTTCTCGGAAAGGTGTTTCCCGTCCTTGTCGGCGATGAAATCGGAGGAAATGCAGGCGACCTTTTTGCGGATTTCCTCGTTCGGATTTTCGAGCAGCGCGTCTACCTGGTCCTCGATAAGGCTTATCAGCGGCGAAATCACGACGGTCACGCCCGGCAGCATAAACGCGGGGACCTGATAGCACACGGATTTTCCGCTGCCCGTCGGCAGAATCGCAAGCGTGTTTTTCCCGTTGAGCAGGGAACGGATAATTCGCATTTGATTCTCCCGGAATTTCGGGTGTTCCTGCCGATAAAGCAACTTTCCGAGTATTGCAAGGGCTTGTTCTTTCAATTCGTTCATTCCGTTTCGGCTCCGAAAGGGTATTTTGCGGGGTGAAAAGCGTCAAACGCATGCGGACGGACCCGTACGGAAGGGGAGGCCCGTTTTTTAAAAGTTGCGCATTGCGCCGCGGAGGATTGGCACGCGTTTCCAAAACCGAAGTCTGGCCTAAACCACGCCGAAAACGATACTCGCGTCGTCGGATGAACCGTTTTCCCGCGCAAGCCGAATCAGTTCCTTACACGCGGCTTCGGAGAGCCCGAACGACGCGATAATATCTTCCATTTGGTCAACGGTCAAATAGTCGTGTATGCCGTCGGAACTGAGGACAATCGGCGCGGCAAACGGTTCCATATCGCGTATCTTGATTTTGAACAGCTCGGGAGAGTTGCCTCCGAAACAAGCGACGAGTTCGTTTTTCCTGTCAAACCTCGCCGCGTCGCCCGGCGCTAATTGGCCGGCGGCAAGCAAATACTGCAAAGTCGTATCGTCGGATGTGAGCTGTTTGAGGTATTTTCCGCTTTGAAGAAGATATACACGGGTGTTACCGATACCGAACAATTGCGTCTTGCTTTCGGAAATACGCACCCCGGATAAAGTCGTAGCCATTCCGTTTAGGTTTTCACGGGTCTCGGAAATTCGTATCAGTTCTTCGTTTATATCCCGCATGCGTTTGTCGGATATTTCGTTTATCGTGCAAAGCCTGCCCGCGACGTATTGCGACGCATACGCGCCCGCGTTTTGCCCGCCGACGCCGTCCGCAATCGCTATAACGCCTTCCTTGATTTCGGAACAGAGGGTCCCGTCTGCAAGGACGGATTTCCCGACGACGATTCTATCTTCATTTTCCGACTTGTTTGGACCTTTTTGCGTTATGGCGATGACCTTCATACCTCAACCCTTCGTGCAGTTCAATGACGGCGGCGTTGCAGTGGTATCAATGCGATTAATCGTTATGCTTGCGGTACCGAATATCTCCCTGTCAAATAGGTATCGCGACAACGGATTAATTAAGAGGTTCTCGACGACATTTCCGATTCCGCGCCCGCCGTTTTGGAGATTGTTTAAAGCGTGTTCCGTTAAAGTTGCCATAGCGTCGTCTGCAATGGTTAACGTAATCCGTTTTTCGGCAGACAGATTCGCAAGGATTTTCTGCACTTGCGCATTGAGAATCTGTTTTGCTACTTCGGGGCGAATATAGTCGAACACCACGATATTCTCTCCGATTCTGTTGAGGATTTCGGGGCGACCGAGCTGCAATTTGAAATACGCTTCAATGGCTTCTCGAACGCGCGCGGATATTTCCCGATATGGCATATCGCTTGTGACGTTTGCTTCCCGCTGTCCGTTTTCGTTCATCGTGTAAATTCCGAGATTGCTTGTGAATATGATGATTGTTTCGGAAAAGTAGACGGTATTTCCTTGCCCGTCGGTCATTCGACCGTCCTCGAGAATTTGCAGGAACTTGTCCAAAATAGACGGGTGCGCTTTTTCGATTTCGTCAAACAGCAAAATCGAGAACGGGTTGTTTTTGACGGCATTGGTCAGCTGTCCACCGGCCTCATACCCCACATATCCGGGAGGCGCTCCGAGCAATTTTTGGTCACTGTGGCTTTGCCCATACTCACTCATATCAAATCTTTTGCAGCAGCTTTCATCGCCGAAGAGAATTTCCGCGAGCGTTTTGGCCGTTTCGGTTTTCCCGGTGCCCGTAGGTCCGGCAAAGAATAAAACCCCTTTTGGTCTTGTATGGGACGAACCTTGCAGCCCGGACATTCCGGTGATTGCGCGTTTGACAACGTCAAGCGTTTTCGTTATCGCTTGGTCCTGCCCTTTCACCCGATTTTCAAAGTCCGCTTTGGCATTTCGAATCTTCTCAAAATCAAGGCTTTTCCATGGATTTTCCCGAATCCCGTACTTATATAAGTCAATTACATCACAGAAATCCCGCATACGGATTCTTTCGTTTTTGCAGAGTCTTCGCAAGCCGTTGATTTCGGTAAAGCTGAACCCTTCGGTAAGCGCAACGAATTTATCCTGGATTTTCGTAAGTTCGTCCGGGTGCGCGTCATAATAAACGCTATCTTCCGCATAGACTTCGCCCGCAAAGAAACTGGGGAAGTTTTGACTTTTCACCAACGCTTCCCGCTCTTCTTTGGACGGAGCGGAAAGCGTAATCATCTTTACATTGGGATTTTGCAAATAGAACCAGGCGGGGATGTCGTTTGCTTTATTCGCAATCAATAGGAGAAGGTTTTTCAGAATCCCGTTGCTTTCCGTCTTTACATCTTTCGCGTCGAGGGACGCCTGCAGGAGTACGGTAAAGCTGTCGACCTCGTTTTGGTCTAAGTTGTCGGGAGAAGGAATATACCTAGACGCAAAATCCATGACAATAACGGTTGCCTCCCGGTTTTGCGAAAGGGTTTTACGAACAATGTTGACCGCGCCGTCATTCTTATTGCCGCCTTTGAAATCGGCTTTGATAAAACCGTGGCTTGCGGAACTTTCGGCGAGTTTTGCGAAACGTTCAAGATAGCCTTCCTCGCAAGTGTTATAGAAACCTCTCAGGCTATCATAGAAAACGATGGTTTGGTATCCCATGTCCTTGAAGTAAAAGTGCAGATATTCGGGCAAGCGCAAAATGCTGCCCTTCGGGGTGCTTCCTTCTACGGGATACTGATACGAGTCCAAAACATTCCCTTCCAAAATAATCAGCGGCTTGATTTTCGAGAAAATGCCAAGCTCTTTATGCCATTTCGGGATGTAATCGGCCATTTCCTTTCTCCTCTCAAAAGTTCGGTCTGTGTATTCCGACGGAAACAACGCCGTCCGAGGTGAAGAAGTTTTGAATCTTGTTGGTTTCCGTCGCAAAGTAGGTCCTATAGGTATCCGCCTTTTTCGCGTCTAATAGATGCACTTCCTGATTGGAAGAACCTCTGAGCAGCGAATCGTCATTCCGTTCTTCCAGATATTCTCCGTCAATCAGGACGCTCACGTCGGCAAGCAATGCAGGGTCAAGGTCGCTCTTCTTGTATCCCGTATAAACAAGTATATCATCCGAGATTTCTTTTAATAATCCAAGCAATTTCCGTAAATCCGCCGTCTGAAACATCGGTTCGCCGCCGGTGATTGTAAAGCCGTCTATCGGGTGTTCTTCGGCAAGCCTTTTTATCAATGCAAAAACCGTTTCGGGGGTCGTTTTGTAGCGCTCGTTAAATTCCCAAAGCTCGGGATTGCTGCATCCCTTGCACCTGCGGGGACAACCGCAAAACCAAATACCCACACGCTTTCCGGGTCCGAGAACCTCGACGGGATACAGAATTCTCGCTACATACATTTTCCAATCCTCACCAAGAAATATGCCGCCTGTTCCTGGCGCTTGCCGTTAAGCGATGTTCCCCCGAGTCCGATTTCATCTCCGTCTTGCAGTTTGGTTTTCTCTGTGATTCTTTTATTATTGACATAGGTGAAATTGGTATTGCTCAAATTTTCGATAAACCATTCGTCGTGCACCTTTGTAACGCTTGCGTGCAATCTGCTCACATAGCTTTTTGCCGAGAGGTATTCGCGCATTGCGCTCTCTCGTCCGAGCGTTACCTCGTCTGTCGTGACCTTGAAAGCGTACCGACCGTCAAGACTGCTTAACACAAAGGTCGTGGTTTCGGTTCCTTCTTCCGTATCGACGGTCGGGGGAATGTCCGAGATGTCCTCGTTACACGAACGGCATTTTCGCGCATTGGGGGCGTTCTTTGCGCCGCATTCGCAAACCCTAACCATGTTCTTAGGCGATTCCGCTTGCGAAACGGCGGTTTCCGCAAGCATTTTTTCCGCCTCTTCATCGGTAATTTTAACGCCGGTAAGGTCGGTTTCACAGTTTATGCACTCAAATAAAGTCGGCGGATTCTTTTTCTTGCAGGAAGGGCAAAGTTTATACTTTTCCATTGGTTACTCTATCCCCATCGCTTTTCGATTTTTTGCGGTCCTACGTTTTTTCTTCGCTTGCGACGTATCCGTTTCTTCGGTCATTCGATACTCCGTTGTGTTGATAATTTGGGCGTATTCCGCGCTCGGAGGCAGCAGAGAAACCCGGTGGGCAAGCACGACGCCTTTGGCGAGCAGTCGCTTTTCGATTTCCTTGAAATCATCGCAAAACTGTTCCATGGACGCGCACAAAGCGGCTGTTTCGCGCGCCTCCGGCAGTCTGTCGACGGAATCGATTCCGCCAAGCTCCATTGCGATTCTCCCGTCGGAAGAATACGTCACATTGACCGCGGTCCCATCCCCATAGGTATAAAGTTCATTGCGAAAATGCTTTCCGTTCTTTTTGGTGACTTCGCGACTGCCAATCACGGTATAGCCCATTTCTTCCATGACCTCGTCCAAACATTCGCTGATATACGCTTGCTCGTCATTTTCAGCCGCAACGGCGCTTATACGCCGGATTTCCGCTTTGAGAGCCTCGATAGAGGCGGCGCAACAGGGATACTCTTGCGCGACATAGCAGTAAAGATTGCAGAGGGCAATATATTCCGCATATAATTTTTCGAATTCTTCGTGGCAGGCTTCGCATTCATCCAAGAAGATTTGGCAACGTTTGAGCAACGGAGCGACCGTTACGGAAGAAAAATTTTTCAAAAACGTTTCATCCCGGATATCGTTTATTTTGCCGATTGCTTTTTCGAGTTCGGTTATCCATTCGGCGGGCAGGGTTTTGTTATTTTTCATCCGAATGAGTTGCGCGAGGAGCGTTTTTCGTCTTTCCGTTACGGTAGGCGCTGCCGCGGGGGCAATATCGGCAAAAGAAGTGTCGAATCCTTTATCGATATCGGCATGCAGTACGGCTTGCAGTTCCACTTCGTTGCGGGCGGAAATTTGGGACAATTCCGAAGCAATCTTTTCGGCTTTTGCGAGACTTTCCGAAATCGTTTTTGACGCATTTTCGAGGGAAACGACGTCCTCGGCATTTACGCCCGCGACGACGGAGGCGACGGACGCAAGGATACCCTCCAATTCCGGCATCCGCTCCGCAAAGCCGTTATCGGAACCGGTACGGCTCACGAGCGCGTCCGAAACGGTCTTTGCGGCAGAAAATATACTGCCGATTTGCAGCAATCTTTTGCGATTCCTTTGGATGGTTTCGGAAGCTATGGATTTTCTGTGCGCAAGTTTTCTTTGCTCCGCCAAAATCCGCCGTTGCTCCGGCGTTAACGTATATTTTGATGTTTTGGGTCCGCTCATTCGGCGTCCTCCTCTCCGAAAATCCTGGAATCGGCAGAACCGTTCCTTTTTGATATGCGTAATGGCAGATTCGTTCGTGTCGAATCTTTGCCGTCAAAAAAGGGTGCCCCTTTTCTATGCGACGACCGCTCAGGTGTCCTGCAACCCCTGCCGCCAAGCGTCCAATTCCGTTCTTTTGCCGAGCGCTATCAACCACGCTTCAAACTGGACGTCCAGCGTATCATCATAATCAATCAATTCATGGCAAAAGTCCTCAAATTCCTCATAAGAAGAAGCAAGCAGTCCTTTCATATGCGCGGTCAGCTCCGATACGTTCTGCAATCGTTTTTTGCCAATCGCAAAGAGTTTCTGCCCGGAAAGCAAATATGCCATTGTATAGTAGTTCATCATGGTATCGCGGTTGCTTCTGCCGACGACCGTATGCGCCGTTTCCAGCGCCGAGGACGCGGACACCAGCGCGTCATTTTGGGATTTGACGATTGCAAGATAACGCGTAAGCAACTTGTTCGTCAGGATGCTGTCCCAATAAGAATGGTTGGATGTATCGTTGCTCCAAAGCCGTTCGAGCATATCGCGTCCCAATGCGGGGAGGGATTCGTAAATCTGCCCCATCCAATAGAAACCGCTTAATTCCGGATAAATCCTATAGAGAAGGTTCCAAAAGATGACATCATCTTTGCCCGCCGTTCGCGTCGCTTCCTCTTCCGCGTCCAAACAAAATTTTGCGATTTCGGGATTGAAATTTTTGAAAAATCCGGACAATAAGCCTCGATAAAGCTGTTTCTTTCCGTCATTCCAATGTTCCGCAAGAGCGGCAATCAGGGCGGGAATCTCTTTGTATTCCTTCCCCAAAAAGGTGTATGGCGGGATAGCCTTTTCCGCCGCAAGTCCAACGCCCTCGCCCGGAATGACCTGCTTTTTGCCGTTGCACCAGCCCAATACCTCTTCATAGGTCCAGCGCCTATTGGGATTGCTCTTTTTATTGCGGTTGGTAATGTCGAAATAGGTAACGGCGGAAATCAAATCCCGCAATTCTTGCGGCATACTTTCGGGGAAGGGAATCCGCTGAACGGCGGTGAATCGTGCGATTTGTTCCGCGTCCATGTTTGCATACGGCGTATATCCGCAATACAATTCAAACAAGGTGATGCCGAAAGAGTAGTAGTCGGATTCCTCCAAAAACAGATTCCTGAAGGTTTCCGGAGCGGAGTATTCGGGCGTCATGCCTGTTTTCGTGACCAATACGGTATTCCCGGCTTCTACAACCGAACTGATTCCGAAATCGATGATGGCAACAGTTTTGTTGTCATCCAAAAGCATAATATTCGACGGCTTTAAGTCTTTATGGATAATATCGTTTTGATGTAAGACCTTAAGCGCTTCGTTGATACACGGGATTATGGTTTCCTTCAATTCCGCCAAAGAAAACCGTTTGCCTTGCAAACTGCCGTTTTTGTAATACGGGAGCACCTCAAAGGGGCGGTCGTTATAGACCCCTGTGTCAAATAGTTTTGCGACGTACGGCGAATCTATGGATTTCAGAACCGTTATGACTTCGGGCTTAACGGCGCGTCGCCGCCGATACACCTTTGCAACATATTCCTTGCCGTCGCATTTGCAACGGTAGAGGTCGGCTTCTCCGGTTGAAGCGCACAGGGGTTCCGCGATTTCGTATTTTCCGGCAAGTATAGTGCCCGCCGGAATTTTGGACGGCGCCGTTAGAATATCCGGATTGACGACTGTCGCTTGTCCGACTTCCGCGTTGCGCACGGTTGCGTTGATTTCGGGGTTGATTTCCGTTTGATTGCTCATCCTCATTCTCCTGTCAACTGCACCTTGCCGTCGATGATTTTTATTTTTCCGGTATCTGCCAAAAATTGAATGGCGGCGTCGGTTTTGGCTTTGATTTTCGGCCCTTTTCGATCAAACCCAAATACGCGAGCGCATTCGGACGCCAAATCTTCCTCCGTAATACCGAACGCGTTGCGTATGATTTGAATCATTGCCAAGGCGACTTCCTCCGTATGTATCAATTCCATCGGGCGCGGTGTGTCGTAGGGTTTCGGAATGCGCACCGTAATCGGTTCGTGAGGAAGCAGCCGAATGAACCGGTCGGCGTCAATTCCCACTCGCCCCTTCAATTTCTTTGCGATAGCTTCGTCCACGGCATTTCTGACGCTTTCGGTAGCTTTGCCGGCTGTAAATGACGGACCCATTCGTCGGTATAAGAGCTCCATATGCATGGGTTGCTCCGTACGGACAATATGCAGTATGACATCGCCGATTCGCGTCAAATTATCGCGCGCGTCGGAGTATTGCGTTTCCCACCATTTTGCCGCGGTGTAATATGCAAACCCATACGGATTTTGCGTTTGCGTTTTTGGATGAGGCATTGCTGTTTCGCTTGCGATATCTTCCATTGCAATGCTCTGCTCCTCCGCATTGCTTTGCTTGACGGCGTAGGGAACCGCGTCGTTTTTTTCAAGGGCGGTTCGCACAAATCGGAGCAACGCCTCTTTCTCCGCCTTTGGATTGCGAGACCATTCGGTAGACCACACACGATACAGATTCCAGCCCATGTTCTCAAGCACGGTTCTTCTCAGGTGGTCTCGGTCGCGGGCGGTTTTCGCGTGCATATAGGACATACCGTCACATTCGATGCCCGCGATAAATTCTCCGTTCGCCTTCGGATTTTCGATTGCGATATCAATTCTGTAATCCGAACACCCCACCCGTTTCCGAATCGTATATCCGTTGCTTTCCAGGAAAGCGGCTACCATGTTGCAGAATTCGTCGTCCGATTCGAAAGCCTCGCCTTTTTCTACCGGCTTGAATGCGTTAGTGCCGTTTCGTGCAAATTCGATATAAGCGCGAAGCATACGAACGCCTTCGGAATTCGTTTTGCTGAGGTCAATTTCGGAAGGGAGGATAGAACCCACCAATTTTATATTGCACTTTGCCCTGGTGATGGCTACATTTAAGCGGCGCTCGCCGCCCTCATGCCCAAGCGGTCCGAACCGCATATACATTTTCCCGTTTCGGTCTTTGGCGTAACAAATACTAAAGAGGATGGTATCGCGTTCGTCGCCTTGAACATTTTCAAGATTTTTGACGAAGAAAGGCTCCTCCTTGGATTCATCAAAGAACCATTCGTATTGCGGCATCCTTTCTCTGAAATCGATGATTGCGCTCTCAATGGCGATTTGCTGTTTTTCACTGAAAGCGATGATGCCAAGGGAACGGTCGGGATGCCGTCGGATGTGTTCCAGTACCAGCAGGACGCATTTTTCCGCTTCCCGTATGTTGCAGTTCCTTCCGCCGCCTTCATAATAGCCGTTTTCCACATAGATGTACTCAACGCCCATGTCCGGAGCGTTATGAATGTGATTTGGAAAGGTAATCAGGCTGTTTTTATAAATTTCCCGATTGGAAAACGCAATAAGGCTTTCGTCTTTGCTCCGGTAATGCCACAGCAGGGTACGGTTCGGCAATACCGCCGCCGATTCCTCCAAAATAGAATCGGAAACGATTTCGACAAGCGGTTGGTCCTCATCCAAATCGTAATCCCCGTCGGAATTGTTTGTTGTTGCGGAAAAGAAATTGGTGGGCGGCAGTTGCTTGCTGTCGCCGGCAATGATAACCTGCGACCCGCGGAAAATAGCTCCTATGGCGTCCTCCGGGAAAATCTGGGAAGCCTCGTCGAAAATCACCAAATCAAAGTGGTATGCTTCCGTTTCCAAAAAATAGGACACGGAGAGCGGGGACATCATGAGGCACGGTTTCAGTCGCATAAGCAGGTTGGGAATCATCCGAAAAAGTTTGCGCAAAGGCATGATATTGCGTTTTTTGCTCAGTTCCTTGTTCAGAATTGCAACTTCATCGGTCGCTTTCAGCAATCGGTGCGTTGAAGGCAGATTCGCAATCATTTTTTCGCGAATACGCATTTGTGCAATCAAAAGTTGCAAATCGTCAAGCTCTATGAACTTTTTGACGCGTTCCTCGTGCGCGTTTTTCCGAAAACGGCGCACCGAGGCAGACTTCTCGCATACGGCGCCGAGCCACATCTGATAGAAGCCCTTTAAGAAGATTTTGTCGATATCCGCATAAAGTTCGGATGCTTCGATTTTGCCGATGAAATCGGAAAGCCCGTTTTTGTCGCAAGTCGCTTTGGCTTCTTGATAGTCAATCCAATTGCCGAGGGCGTCGATGTGAGCGGAGCAGCCTTCGATTTTTTCGGAAAGGGCGATAAGATTTAAGGCGTCGAAATGCGTTGCGGCATGGAACTGGTCTTTTATCCAACCGTACGAGGCTTGTCCGGCTTTCAAACCGTCCAGCAACCGCGCGGAAAGCGCCTGCAGCTGTTGCTTTCGGTCAGCCGTCACGTTGATAGCGGGGCGTAGTTCTTCGTATAATGACAATTGTTTGATTTCCGATACCTTCGCAAGCAGTTCGAGAATGTAATCCCAATCGGTGATGGAATCCGAATACAAAAAGCCAAACTGCTGCTGATACGTTGCGGAGCGGGCGAAAAGCAAATCCTTCGTATCCGTGTACAAATGCAGCGTTTCCATTGCCGAATTTATGGAGTCCATCGGCTCGTCCGCGTTATACAGATACGGCTTGAGCAGGTCTTTCTGCACGGCAATTTCGTTTAGTTTTGACAGGTACGCGTCGATTGTAGCCACCGTTTGATTCGAATCAAAATCAGGGGAATCGATACGAATGGAGAGTTGTCGGTTTTCCAGAATCTCTTTCGCCGCGGAAAAAGCCGTTCTAGCGGTTGACAGCAGAGTTTCCAAAGTTTCGATTTGCGCGCGGTGGTCGGCGCACAACAGGTCAATCGTCCGCGGGGGAATGCGGCCTCCCAGGAGCCGGGAAAGCTGCTCGACGACGCCGACCGCGTCCCGTATAAAATCCCATTGCGAATCGACGCCGATATAATACGAGGAAAGGGCAGTGGATAGCGCAACACGCTTTTCCTCGAACCACGCCAGCTTTTCGTGGTATCTCTTTAATGCGTTTAACAGGTCCAACGCCACAGCGTCGGGCAGTTTTTTGCGGACGGTTCTCGACAATGCCTGTATTTGCTTTTTATCCCGCCTGTATTGGGAATGAAAGACCCTAGACAGATGTGTGTAATCCGTTTTATAGCGCAACAGCATCGGCGAATAGTCCAAAGCCAAAACGTCCGATTCCCATTCGGTCAATATGCGCTCTTTGCAGGTCCTTAGCTCGTCTGCCGTGGTCTTCGCCTCGTCGACCAATCCCTTGATTGCGCTTAAATCGGCGGAAAACCAATTCTTTTGCGGAATTGCGTTGCTTTGGAGCAAGGCGAGCAAATCCGCGACGACTTGTTGCGTAGCGACATTCGCTTGAAAATCCGTCCCTAGCAAATCATTGATTGCCGCAAATTTTTCATTGACGGTAACAAGCTTTTCTTTGAGCGCGGAAAAAACCTTTGCGAGTAACGGCGCCTCTCGGATATAATCGTCCGGAGAATCCTTGTCAAGCAAGGGCATGTCGGCAAGGGCGTTCGCGATTGCCCGGAGCGTTTCTTTCCAGCCGTTGCAGTCATATCCGTAGATATCTTTGTTAAAGACGGACGCAATCTCCTTTTGCCGCGCAAACTGTTTTTCGTACAGCGTTTTTGCCTCCTCGGCTACGGATATCGCTTGCGAAATGTCGACGTCGTAAAGCCACGCATTCGGTACGGACGGGAGCGCACCGATTTTTTGCAACCCGTCTGCCAATAGCGGGATTGCCGTATACGGAAGCGCGCTCGGCAGATGCGAACATTCCGAAACGGATTGGATTTCCGCGATAAGCCGAGACAGAATTTCATGAAACGCGCCTAATTCCAAACGCATTTTTTCCGAGTATGCATAGCTCGATATACGAGAGGACAGACCCTCCCACGGATTATTCTTGATGAAATATTTTAATCTGCTCAGGGACAATGCGTATTCGTTTAATGCGTTCAAATCGGATTGCAACGTAGCCTGTGAAACCCCCAGGGGGTCATCTATGGCGAATGTAACCGTAGGCGCATGATTGACTTCCTCAAGTTTGCCGTAAACCTCATAACAGCTACGGTTCAATTCGGGATTCAATGCGTGGAGTTCGGAAGCGTATTGATTCAGCTCTTGACGAATCGCTAAAAGCTCTTCCAGATTGGTGATAGCGGTATCTTTTACGCGCGTTTGCTTCAACTTGAGATTGGCGCCAATTTGTTCGAGGATTTCCTTCTTGTTTGCCTTATAGCTGTGGAGCGGCAGGCAGAAATCGGCAAGGTGTGCGTCCTGCAGCCTTCGATATACCACCTGCAAAGCAGCCATTTTTTCCGATACGAACAATACTTTTTTTCCATCGGCTAAGGCTTCCGCGATGATGTTGGTAATCGTCTGACTCTTACCGGTTCCGGGAGGACCTTGCATGACGAAACTGATGTTATTCTTCGCGTAAAGAATCGCGTCTTGCTGGCTGGAATCGGCGCTCAGCACTTGATAGCAGTCTTGCGGTTTTATTGAATCGAGGTCGAATGAATGCAATTCGTCGGGGATATCGTTCACCGCATCGGTATCGCCGGACATTGCCCGAATGACGGGATTTTCCTTTATGCGCTCCTCATTGCGGAGAAGGTCATTATACATCGTAATCTTGAGGAATGAAAGCAGCCCCAAACTTGCTTCCCGTAGAATTTTCCAGCCCCTCCGGTCAGCGATATCTTCAAGGCTTTTCAGATACTCGTCAAGCGTATCCTTGTCCGCGTCAAAATGCGGTAATGCAATCCCGTACTCCGTTTTGAGATAATACTCCAATGTGGGGTTGACAACAATATCGTCTTCGTGCTTGGATAGCGTATACGGCGAATTGATTGCTTCTAAAGTCAATACGACCGGCACCAATATGATGGGGGATTTAATCCATTGCGCGGAAGCGCCCTTGCCGTCTTTCCATTCGATAAATCCAAAAGAAAGGTAGAGGATGTTCGTTCCTTGTTCTTCGAGCGCAAGGCGGGATTTTGCGCGCATATTTTTCAATGTGCGCTGACGTTCTAAGATACTTCCTTCTGTTTTGATATCGCCGATTGTAACCGGCAGCGGGGCGGATAAGGTTTCCAGCAGCGACAAAATGGAAAATACCCGAATGTCCGTTTCTCTGTCAACCGCACGCTGAAAGGTCAGCGTTTCTTCGTTTATCGCCAGTCGCGTAAAGAGATTGCCAAAAGAAGGCTCTACTAACTTTAGGGTAGTCCTTTTGGTTTCGCGGTAATGAATCATTTTGTTGCGCTTGCCAAGGTCGAGCAATTGATGTTCCCAATATTCGAGTTTTCTGTCCAGCAAATCCTCTGCCATCGTACGATTCTCCGCTCAATTACAATGTTTTTCGGCAATTTCGGCGACTTTCGATATGCCTCCGACGTCGAAATTCGGTTTCCGCCGTATCCATAGAAACCGGTTCGTTTGTTCAATGTCGGCGGACGCCTTACTTTTTCTCCCCTTCGCTGCTCTCCTGTGCAACGATTTGTTTCCTCCACTTTTTTTGCACCACGAGCATCTCCAGCAAGTACCAAAACGATGTGATAACGGCGCCGCACAAATAGCCCAGTACGCCGTATGCCCAATTCGGCAGGATTTCGCCAAGCATAGACATCGGCGAATAAAGGATATTCAGAACCGTCGAGAACGTTTGCTTTTTAAACAGGAGCACATCGATACTTCCGATTATCCAAAGCAGGAAGTTTATCGAGAAGAAGAGAAGAACCATTCCTTTTTCCCTCGACAGCAAATTCTTCCACTCGTTTTCCGTATCCAAAACGCCCTCGCGATAGTCCTGCCAATAGCGCAATTCCCCGTTGCGCTTTCGGAGATAACAGAAATAAATGAGCAGATACGAAAATAATGCCGGCAAAGCGATGGAAAGGAGGGTCCAAACAACCGTTTTCGCAACGGGGTCGGACGACGCGATTGCGCCTAAAATTACATAGGAAGGCAAATATACCAGAAGCGTGCAGAGAGAGGCGAGCGTTATTTTCTTGATTCTGTCGAACAACATAAAATCGTCCTCCTACGATGTGGGCAAAGAAAATCAGAACCCTTTTTTGTATATTATACCGATTCTTGATGGCGTTTGCAAGTGTTTCGCGACTTTTTTCGTTCCCGTCAGACGAAAAAAATGCGCCTGCATATCGCAATCGTTTTGAAAAACCGGTTTTTAAGACCCATGGCGCGGATTCCGCTTGACAAACGGTCGGATTTTTGCTATAATTTATACGGTTTTACCGTGAAAAACGAAAAAATGTTTGCATATATGGTAAATACGACAATACGCCGCGCGTGCGCGGTCGCCCGTCGGCGACGTTGTCTTGACGGCTTTCAAAAATACGGAATCGGAATCGTTCGTGCGAATTTGAATCAAGAAAGGGCGTGCGTATCATGCGTACAAAAAGGTGTCCGTGGTGCGGTAAAAGAATAAACCCGAAGGTCGACCGGGTCAAAACGCCCCGCACGACGGTGGGAAGCAGATACACGGATTTCGGGCGCTGTCCGCATTGCAGGCAATTTTACGGGCAAGGCTTTTCCGTCAATCGGCTCGCGGTAGGTCTGGTGCTTGTCATTCTCGGCTTGATCCTTTTGAGTATGCTATCCCCCAAATTGGCATATTGTGCGGTATTTCCCGTCGCCGTCCTGATTTTCGTATGGATTCGTACCCGCCCCATTCGGAGAATGGACGAACGCGAGAATCCGATTCCTTTGGAGACACCGGTTTTCAAGGCGACGCGTCCTATCCGTTATATGATTCCGAAATGCAGTTGACCGCCGAAATCACGCAAATTCGCGCGTGAGCACGCCGTTTTCGGCGGCGAAGGACGCGCCGATACGGGGAAACGATAAAAAAACGATAGATGCGGCGGAACGGGGGCGGTGCGTATGCTGGAAATAAAAGGAATCCGTAAATCGTATGGCAAAATACGGGCGCTTTGCGATTGCAGTTGCCGGCTGGGCGAGGGCGTTTACGGGTTGCTCGGTCCGAACGGGTCGGGCAAAACGACGTTCATGAACATTCTGACCGATAACATTCGGCAGGACGGCGGCGAGATTCTCTTCAACGGAGAAAAAATAAAGCGGGAAAACGGTCGTTTCCGCGCCCGTATCGGCTATATGCCGCAATCTTGCGAACTGATTCCCGCGTTTTCCTGCCTGGATTTCCTGCACTATATGGCGGTTTTGAAGGGGATAGACCGGAAAGCGGCGTCGGCGCAAATCGATTCCCTTCTCGGCAGGTTCGAGCTCGACGCCGTGAAAAACCGGAAAATCGCTTCGTTTTCGGGCGGCATGAAACAGCGGCTGATGCTGATTCAGGCGTTTTTGGGCGAGCCGGAAATCGTGCTTCTCGACGAACCGACGGCGGGGCTGGACCCGAAGCAACGGGTTCTGGTGAAAAACTTCCTCGCGGAACAGTCCTTCGGCAAGACGATTCTGCTCGCGACGCACATCATCGGCGATATCGAGCACATCGCGAACGGGGTGATTTGCCTGAAGAAAGGCGAAACGATTTTTTGCGGGGAACCGAACGCGCTGGCGGAAAAGGCGCGGGGCGCGGTTTGGTCCTGCACCGTCGACGGCGACGCGCTCGGGGAGTTGAAAGCGCGTTTCCGCGTGATTGCAATCAACAGCGAAGGCGGAAAAACGAGTTGCCGCCTGCTTTCCCCCGTCAAGCCGTCGGAAACGGCGGTGGAAGTGCAACCGACGCTTGAGGACGCATATATGCTGTTATATGGGGACGAACATGAGGCTGATCGGGTTTGAGTTGAAAAAGACGGTCCTCGGCAGGGGTTTTGCGGGTATGTTCCTGCTGTTGCTCGCCGTTTCCGCTTTTCTCGGGTTCGTCTTTGCGGAGCCGTCGCCGTACGACGCGGACGCGGTCGAACGGATTGCGGAGGAATACCGGGAGGACCCGCAAGCGGTTCTCGCGCGGTATCGGGAACTGCAGGAGGCGTATGAAGCATACGCCGATTCCCTCGATTCGGACGCGGACGGGGGCGGCGCCGCGCCGGAATGGCGGCTCGAATTCGAGCAGTACCGGCTCGCTTTCGAAACAATAAACCGACAGCAGTCCTACATCGACAAACTGGACCGAACCGTCGGCGAACTGAAAAAACAGCAATCCGCCGGGAACGACGGGCGGAACGCCGTCAATGAAATGCTCATCGCGGTTTACGAAAAAAACAGAACGCTCCGCCTGGGGCAGGCGGATATGCGCGGATTGGAATCGCTTTTCGAGGTTTTGTCGGCGCTTCTCCTCCCGCTCCTGCTTTTCGGCGCGTTCCTCGGCTCGATGGCGGCTTTCGGCGACCGGGAACGCGGAAACGAACTGCTGTTTCGCTCCGCAAGATACGGCAGGCGGTCCCGCTTTTTGGCGAAAACCGTCGTCTGCGCGGTCTGCTGTGCGGTCGCGAGCGTATCGTCCGCGGTTCTTTCGGTCGCGGTATACGCCGTGTCCGGCGGGTTTTCCGCGTTCGCCGAATTCCTGCAGAACAGCGAGGCGTTCTACCTGTTTCCCTTGCCCCTGACCGTAACGGAGGCGGTCGGCATTCTTTCGGCGTTCCTGTTCCTCGCCTGCTTTTTCGTTTGCATGGCGGCGTGTATCGTCGGGAAATACAGCGGGAACCGCGTGTTTTCGCTTGTCGGCGCGGCCGTCGTCGCGGCGGTGCAGTTCGCGTTCAAAAGCGGGGACCCGACTGTGGCGGGCAGTATCCGGAACATCGGCAGTTTCGCCGCCCTTTGCGACGGGAATACGCTGTTTGCGCATATCTATCCCGTCGTGACGGGCGGGACCGTGCTGTACGGCATGGTCGTCGTTTCGCTTTTGTATTTGCTTTGCGCCCTTGCGCTTTGCGCGGTTTTTGTCCTGCACCGGAACCGACCGCCGGAATACAAGGCGTTCCGTATCGCGATACCGCGCCGGACCCGCCGCCGGACCCGCGTCAGGAGCGTGTACGCCTACGAGCGGAAAAAGCAGTTGTTCGCCAACCGAATCCTGCCGGTACTGGTGGGCGCGATTCTCCTCAAAGGGTATGTTTCGGCGCAACTGTACGGCTTCACGCCCACCTACACGGAACAGAAATACCGTTCCTACCTGACGTCCGTCGAAGGGGACTACACCGCGGAAAAGCAGGCGGCGCTTGACGCCGAACTTTCCGAACTGTACGCGGTTATGGGGCAAAAAGAGGAGATGGAGCGAAAGTACCGCGCCGGGGAAGTGACGAGGAGCGAAATGGGACGGTATCTTGTCCGTTTCTACGAGGCGGAACAAAATGAGAAAGCGCTCGTCAGGGTGCGGGAGCGGCTGACGTATCTCCGGTCGCTGGCGGAGAGCGGGAAACGGCCGTCCGTGCTGTATGATACCGGCTGGAACCGACTTTTTGCGTTCCGGGTCGACGTTGTGCTCGGTCTTTTGCTCGTCGCGGCCATGTGCGGTCTTTACGGCGACGAATACAGGAACCGCATGCACCTGCTGTATGCGGTTTGCGACCGCAAGGCCTTGCACAAATCGAAACTGGCGTTTTGTATCGGGTTTTCGGCGTTTTGCGCCGTCGCTTTTTCCGCAATCGATACCGCGGCGATTGCCTTTTACGGGTCGCTGCCGCTGTGCACGGCGCGCGCGTACAGTATTGAAGGCGTTTCCTTTTTGGGGTCCCTTCCGCTTTTCGCCTATGCGCTCTTGCGGGTGGTCGCAACGTGCGTTTCGGCTTGCGGGTTTTCGCTGGGCGTTGCGGCGTTATCCCGCGGGACCAAAAGCAAGGCGCTCACGTTCCTGCTGTCGTCGGCGGTCCTGTTTGCCGGATTCCTACTACTGTGACCGGGGAGGTCTGTATGAAAAGATTCATTTCGGTTTGCCTGTCGCTGTTTCTGCTGGTTTTGCCGTCCTGCTCGGCGGATTATTCCTATTCCGGCGCCGGTTCCCTGCAGGGCGGGACCGGTCAAGCCGAAACGGAACTTCTGCAAACGGAATTCGTTTCCGCGTACTATCAATCCTTAGGGGAGGACGGGCTGAAACAACTCGCGAAGGACAGCTCGGTTTCCTGTCTGCACGGAAAGGACGGGATTCTGCTGTACGCAAATACGCCGACGCGCATGATTTTCAATTGCGCGACCGACCGCTACGTCTGGACGCTCCTGGAATACGATAAGTTGAGCGGCAAATTCTCCTACGCGTGCCATGACGTATTCTGTACGCACGAATCCTGCCTGTTCTCGCAAGGGAAAACGATTTCTTTCAGCGCGAACCACCTGTTTTTCGCCCCGAATCTCGGGGAGGGGGAATCGTACGTTTCCGATTTGGACGGGGACAATGCCCAAAGGCTCTCGATTCCGAGCGACGCCGTCCTGCTTTCCGACACGGATGAAGGGCTTTATTGGGTAAAAACGGAGTACGTCGACGAGAAACCCCGGTATTCCCTGTGGCGGTACACCTATTCGTCGGAACGGAGCGAACGGCTGACGGAACCCGCGAATGCAAGCTATTACGCGAGCGGGGATACGGTGTACCTGCACGATTTGGAAACGCTTACGCTGTATCGCTTTTCGGAGGATTTCCGAAAGACGTATGCGGTCGTGGAGGGCGTCACCTTTCTGACGAATTTCGGAGGGAATCTTTACAATTACAACTACGACACGGGCGTTCTGCAGAAACTGGAGGACAATCGAATGGTCGACGTCGCAACGCTCCCTTCCGCCCTCCATTACTGGGCGAGCGCGGGCTATCTCTATTACTGCTGTGAGGATTCGTCCCGGATAGAGTCCTATCGGGAGGACGACGAACTCTACGAATACCTTTCCCGCGATAATCCCACTTGCGGGAACGTCTATCGCGTCAAGGAATACGGCGGTGCCCCCGAACTCGTCTATCACGGCGCGCACGACGGGAAACCCGACCGTATCGATTACGTCTTTGCGGACGGGGAAGTGCTGTATATCCAGTACCGGACGTATCGGGATTTTCCCAACGTATTTTCCACGGAACGCGGCAACGAGGACCTCGCAATCGTTGACGTTACAACCGGAAAATCCATGGAGGTCGTCAACGGAAAAACGCGATGACCCGCGTTTGCGGGGGTTCCTGAAATTTGACCGTCCGGGCGGGTGGTTCGGACGGTCGTTTTGTTCCCGCGGGCAAAATTCTTTGGAAAAAGCCGAAAACGCAAACAAAATTTTAACATTTGGGTGTTACAATACGAAAAACGGATTTGCGGAGGGAGGTTCGCAAGATGTTCAAGATACTGGTGGTGGAGGACGACAGGGACCTGAACCGTGCGGTCTGCTCGTTCCTGAACGGGAGCGGTTATGAGGCGGTGGGCTGTGCCGGCGCGAACGAAGCGTACGACGCCCTGTACGAAACCCCCTTTGACCTGATTGTTTCCGACATCATGATGCCCGGCGTGGACGGTTATGAATTTGCGAAAACGGTGCGTTCGCTCAACGAGGAAATCCCCATTCTCTTCATGACGGCGCGGGACGATTTCGCGTCGAAGCAAAGGGGCTACCGCGTCGGCATCGACGATTACATGGTCAAGCCGATTGATTTGGACGAACTGTTCTTGCGAATCGGCGCGCTCTTGCGGCGGGCGAAAATCGCCACCTCCCACAGGCTGGAGATTGGCAGGCTGAAACTGGACATGGACGAGCGCACGGCGGTCTACGACGAGACCGAAATCCCCCTGACGGCGCGGGAATTCAATATCCTGTACAAACTGCTTTCCTATCCCGGCAAGACCTTCACCCGCACCCAACTCATGGACGAATTCTGGGACGTCGATTCCAATACCGCGCCGAGAGCCGTCGACGTGTATATGACGAAATTGCGCGGGAAGTTTGAGAACTGCACGGAATTTTCGCTCAGGACCGTTCACGGTCTGGGCTATAAGGCGGTGATTCTGTGAAAGCCGACGCGAAGTACCGGCGGTTCCTGTTCTCCTTGAGAAGTTACGCCGCCTTTTTCCTGCTGATGTCCTTTGTCATCACCTGCTGTATGCTGTTGTTCCTGTCCATGCTGTCGCATTCGATGGAGATAACCTACACCGAGCGCGATATCCGTTTCGCGGCCGTCGCGACGTTTGCCAACGTGGTCTTTTTGAGTTTGCTGTGCACCGTGATAGACGGCGTGCGGCGCAAGTTCATGGTGGACCGCCCGGTGCGGCGAATCGTGCAGGGCGCGGAAAAACTCATGCGGGGGGATTTCTCCGCGCGCATCGAACCCTATCGCGGGATAGACGAGCGGGCGGGCTTTGACACGATTATCGACTATTTCAACCGCATGGCGGAGGAACTTTCCGGCGTGGAGACCTTGCGGACGGATTTCATCGCCGACGTGTCTCACGAATTGAAAACGCCCCTCGCCGTCATGCAGAACTACGGGACCATGCTGCAAAACCCCGACCTGCCGGAGGAACGGCGAATCGAATACGCGCGGGTCGTCGCCGAGCAATCCCGCCGCCTCGCCGACCTGATTACGAATATCCTCAAACTGAACCGGCTGGAGAACCAGCGGATTTATCCCGCCGCGAAACGGTACAACCTCGGCGAACAAATCGCCGCGTGCCTTTTGCGGTTCGAAAGTGTTTGGGAGAAGAAACACATCGACATCGAAACGGACATCGAGGAGGAGGTGTTCGTGGAATCGGACGACGAACTGCTGTCCCTCGTCTGGAACAATCTGTTCTCCAACGCCCTGAAATTTACCGAACCGGGCGGGACAGTGTCCGTGACGCTGAAGGCGGAGGACGGTCTTGCCGTCGTCGGCGTGTCCGATACCGGGTGCGGCATCCCGCCGGAAACGGGGAAGCACATCTTCGAAAAATTCTATCAGGGCGACACCTCCCGCGCCACACAGGGCAACGGGCTGGGGCTTGCGCTCGTCAAGCGGGTGGCGGACATCGTGGGCGGCGACATTTCCGTGGAAAGCGAGGTCGGAAAAGGAAGCACCTTTACGGTGAAAATCAGGAGGGCGGCGAATGGCGGCGTTCAAAAGGATTCTTAAAAAGGTCTTTTGCCTGCCCCCGCTCTGGACGGTTCTGGTATCGCTTTTCGGCTACGGGTTTGTCCTCGCGGTGGCGGTGTTCGACATACGGAATCCCGTTCTGCAATACGCCTCCTATATCGCCTCCGCCTACGCGCTGGTCGTGACCGTTACGGGGTTCGGCTATCTCCGTACGGCGATAGACGGCGTCAAAAGGTGGGTTTCCGGGCACCCGCTGATGAAAAAGTTCCGCTCCACGGCGGTCGGGGAAAAATATCTGACCGACGCGCGTTTCCGCGCGGGCATCTCCCTGTATCAGGGGTTTTTCATCAATCTGCTGTACATCGTCATGAAGTTGGCGTCGGGGATATACTACCGTTCCGCGTGGTTCATCGCGCTTGCGGTTTACTATCTCCTGCTTGCCGTAATGCGCTTTCTGCTGGTGCGGCGGCTGCATACGCAGGACGTGGCGGCGGAATTGCGCCGGTACCGGCTGTGCGGGGTTATCCTTTTGCTCATGAATCAGGCGCTTGCCGGAATCGTCGTCTTTATGGTGCGGCAGAACCGGGGCTTTGCCTATCCGGGATTGCTGATTTACGCGATGGCGGCATACGCCTTTTACGCCGTCGCGATTGCCGTGGTCAATCTCGTGAAAACGCGAAGGCACCAAAGCCCCGTCCTGTCGGCGGCGAAGGCGGTGAACCTTGTCGCCGCGCTGGTTTCCATCCTGTCGCTGACGACCGCGATGCTCTCGCAATTCGGCGGCGGCGACGATTCCGCGTTCCGTAGGACCATGACCGGCGCCGTGGGCGGCGGGGTCTGCACGATTGTAATCGGCATGGCGGTCTACATGATTTGGCGGGCAAACAAAAATCTGAAAATGCTCCGGAATTAACAATTCTCAAACAGTATTCAAACCTTACGCAAACAGTTGTCCGCTACAATGTCCACAGAAATCGGAAAGGAGCAAACGATGATGGAAGAAAAAAAGGAAACCTTCACCTACACCTATTCCGCCGAGGAACAGGAGGAAATCAAGAAAATCCGGGACAAATACGCCCCGCCGACGAAGGGGGAAACCCCGCTGGAGCGTCTACGCCGTCTGGATAGGAACGCCGCAAGGGGGGCGACCGTCGTTTCCATGCTGGTCGGCGTCGTCAGCGCCCTGCTTTTGGGCGTGGGGATGTGCTGTACGATGCTGTCCGGCTGGGAATCGTATTTTGTTCTCGGTGTCGTGGTCGGCGTCGTCGGTATCGTCGGCGCGATAGCGGCGTACCCGATTTACACCCGCATGGTCAAACGGAAACGGGCAAAGCTCGCGCCGGAAATCATGCGCCTGTCGGGCGAATTGATGAAGTGACGTCGAGCGAAGGGCGAACGGCTCGGAAAAACCGTCAAAAAAGAGCGTTGCATCGGTGGCAACGCTCTTTTTTGATAGGTTCATAGGTATTTTGAAAAGAACTCGTTGCGATTTTGAATAAAAATCGCGGCAAGCCCAGAGGACTTGCCGCGACGTTGGCAGGGGTAGATGGAATCGAACCATCGCATAAAGGAGTCAAAGTCCTTTGCCTTACCGCTTGGCGACACCCCTGTGCGACCGTTTTTCGGTCGGCAAGAGCTATTATACACCCGAATATCGAATTTGTCAAGGCATTTTTTGCAATTGGCAAGTCCCTTTTTTCCGGCATTTTCCGACAGGGCGCGACGGCAAAGGCAAACATTCGACTTGACAAACGTTTCCGACTGTGCTATTCTGTTCATATGAAGGGTCGTTCGGAGGGCGGGCGGAACCATCGCCGTTTCAAACTCCCCGAAACGAAGAATGCCTGCCGGACGGAAAAATTCCGTCTGCCGAAAGACAGGTTCTCCCGAAATCGGCAATCTTGCGTAGGAACGCAAAGCAAGGAGTTCGCTATGAAATATCCTCCCATTCCGCGCGCGGCGTTTCCGGAAAATCCGGTCGGGCTGATTCCCGACAACGAGCCGCTGGTCGATATCGCGCAACTGCAGGACAGCCGTCTGAAACCGTCCATGGAATATTTCCGGCAGGGGTTGCCGGGAGCGGTCCCGCGTTGCCTGCTTCGCCGGTCCGCCGCCGAACGCTTGCAAAAAGCCGCCGACCTGTTGCCGGACGGGTACGGCTTTCGCATTTACGACGCGTGGCGCCCCATGCGGGTACAGCAGGCGTTGTTTGACAGGTACCGTCAAATGGTCGTCGAGACTGCCGAGCGGCCGCTTTCGGAGGAAGAGATTTTACAACGCGTGCGCGTCTTTATTTCCGTTCCTTCCGACGACCCCGCGTTCCCGCCTGCCCATACGACGGGCGGCGCCGTGGATTTGACCGTCACGGACAAATCCGGGCGCGAGTTGCCGATGGGGACGGGGTTTGACGATTTCACCGACGCCGCCGCGACCGATTATTTCGAAAGCCGCGGGCCAAGCGAGCCGCGCGACAACCGCCGCCTGCTGTACGCGTGCATGACGGCGGCGGGATTTATCAACCTGCCCTCGGAGTGGTGGCACTACGATTACGGCGACAATTTCTGGAGTTGCCGCACCGGTCGCGCCGCCTTTTACGCGGGCATTCCGAGCGAGACACACTTCTGAAACGAAACCGAAATACGGCGCCGCAATCTTCCGACCTTCGCGGGAGCCGTTCCATCGCGGAAAATCAAGAAAAAAGGCGGGATAGCAACATGAAACCCTCCGTGCCGAAAAAGAGAAAACGCAAGGATATGAAGTCCATAACGATTCTGCTTGCAATCGTCACCGCCGCTTTGTGGCTGGTGCTGTTGCTGATAAAGCACATCGTGACGGGCGTCGATTTCTCCTCCCTGCTCGACGACATTCTCGCCAACATTTTGGGGATTCTTCCCCCCATCATCCTGTTCAATTTCCTCTATGAGTACCTGACGCGGGAACACGTTGCGGACGAAATGACCGAACAAATCACCCAGACGCTCATGAGCAATCCCGAGGCAATCGATTTGTTTGACGAAAACCCCAAAAAGGCGTTTGTCCGCACGACGATTCAAACGCTGGTGGGGCAGGACGAGTGCGACATGGTTTACGGCGTGGTCGAACCGTATTTGGAAATGCAGTACAACATACGGCGATTCTTCCGATACAATATCACCCTTCGCGATTACGAAAACAATCCGCTGTTCGCGCCGAAACGGTATTTACGGGTGTACGAGGACGTCAAGTACCGGAAGTACTACATCGGAGAGAACGCGCTTCCGCGGAAATTCTTCGTCGGGTTCTTCTCCGACAACGTCCGGCTGGACAAGGAACTGCATGAGCAGACCTATCTGTTCCGGGAAAACCTCAAAGTGGAGCCCGAAGTGCTGGACAAACTTTCCGCCATGGCGCCGCAGGAGCAAATGCAGTTCCTGACGCAGCAAATGGCGTTGAGCGTCTATATAAACGACGCAAAGTGCGTCCTCGAATCGGTCGAAATCAATCGAAGCGGGATTCATGCTTCCTTTCTTTCGGAGCATTCCGAAACGGAGCGCGTCCTGAATATCGAGGTGACGTTCAATATGCCGCAATTGAAGGGGTTCAGCGAGTTTTTGGTATCCATCACCGAGCCGACCTATTCCCCGATGATTCAATTCTCCTATCCGGAGGACACGATGAACGTGACGATGTTCCCGTTTTTGAACGACGGGGAGGAGTGTTTGGTGCAGAATGCCATGCGGAACACCGGCAGTTGCGACATCTATCTGCAGGACAAGTGGATTTATCCCATGAGCGGGGTCGTCTTTATTGTGGAGGACAAGAAATGTGCGCCCGACGCGAACGCCCTTCCGCAAGCGGCGGGAACGGATTAGGCAAAAGGCGGGAGCCGCGAAAACGGGCGGAGCCGGAAAACTTTTTCGAAAATTTTTTCGAAAACCCCTTGACAAGTACGGTATAATATGTTATTCTCTGCATAAGGAGTCCCGAAACGTTTCGGAAGCACATTTTGGAGGTATGTCATGAGCACACCAAAGGTTTTTGAGAAGGAATACGAATTTCTCTGTATTCTCTGGGAACACGAGCCAATCAAGAGCACGGCGCTCGCGAAGCTGTGCAAGGAACAGCTCAACTGGGTGAAGGGCGCGACCTATACGGTCATTAAGCGTCTGGTCGAGCGCGGAGTGATTCGGCACGAGAACACCTACGTTTCCTCGCTTGTCACAAAGGAGGACGTGCGCCTGTCCGAATTCGACGCTTTGTTGGAACACCGCTTCGACGGGTCGATTCCGGCGTTCCTTTCGACCTTTTCGCGCAAGCAGAAGTTGAGCGACGAGCAGGTCAAGGAAATTTGGGCAATCATCAACCGGGGCGGAGAGCAAACCTGACGCGAAAAGGCGTTCCCGTTTGCCGGGCGCTTGCCCTTTTCCCCGCTTGCGTTTCCGGCGGGGGAGAAACGCGATAGGAGTGTTTCCTGCCATGAAATCCCATTCTCTTGCCCTGTTCGCGGTCGCGTTCGCGGTCGTCTGCCTGTTTTCCGCTTGCGGCGGGGAAACCGCTTTCGACGCGCGGGAAATCGCCTTCCTGCCGGAGCAGACCGTGCAATCCCCCGCCCCGGCGGACCGCACATTGCCCGTCGGCGACGCGGAGCGGTCGTTCGTCTATCAATACGACGAAACGGTCCTCTCCGGCGAGGTCTGGGAAGTGTACCGCTCGGCGGACGGCGTGGAGGCGCGTTTCTGCAAACAGAACGGCTCTTTGTCCGTCACGTCGCCCCTCGCGACGCCGATAGCGCCCGCGTCCGGCAGTCCGGCGACCGAGGAGGATTTCCTCGCCCTCGTGCGGGAATGGACGGGTCTGCTCGCCCCGGAGGCGGACCTTTCGTCCTATCGGTACGCCTGCACGACGACCTATTTCGCCGAATCCGACACGGAAGGCTACGGGGAAAGTCTGTCCGCCAATCAATTCTACCGACCGGGGGACGGGGAGAAAGCCGACGGCTACCTGTTCGCCTATACCGCGTTTTGCGGCGACGTGCCGACCGAAACCGGCGTCACGGTCGAAACCGACGGCAAGGGCAATCTGCTCGCGTTCCGCTATGACGGCGACCCCGCCTACGCGGATTTTCCCGTCGACGACCGGGAGATTTCGGACACGGTGGACGCCTATCTTTCGCGGCACGAGCGGTCCGCCGGACACGACGTGCGGGAATGGGAGGTCGCGGAAAAGCATTTTGCGGTCGTCGACGGCGAAACGGCGCTGTCCGTGACGGTTCTTTTGACCTGTGAAGCGGACGGCGAAACCTTCCCGGACGCCCTGTCGCTGTACCTGACGCCGAAGGCGTGAGCGAAAAAACGCCGGGGCGCGAAAAAAGGTATTGACAAAGTCCCCCGCGTATGCTATACTGTCATCACACTTGAAAAAATCGAATTTCGCTTTCGTAACTGACGGAAACATAGAGGCAACTATGATGGAGCGTAAGCGAAGGGAATTGCCGACCGTCTGGGCGCCGTTTGTCGCAACGTACCCGCACGGTCTTTTTGCTTTACGCGGCGCGGGCACGAACGAAACGTATCGAAAACGAAGGAAGTATGCCGAATGAACGCATGGAGAACCTTTCAAACGGGTCGCTGGACCGAGGAAATCGACGTCCGCGATTTCATCAACCGGAATTTCACGCCGTACAGCGGGGACGGCTCGTTTCTCCGCGGCATGACGGCGCGCACGAGGTCCGCCGCCGAACGCGTGAAGAAACTTTTGATTGCCGAAAACGAGAAGGGCGGCGTGCTCGACGTGGATACGGAGCGCATTTCGTCCCTGCTGGCGTATGCGCCGGGCTATATTCAAAAGGGGGAGGACCTGATTCTGGGTCTGCAGACCGACGCGCCGCTCAAGCGCGCCGTCAACCCCTTCGCGGGCTACCGCAATGCGGTGCAGTCCTGTGAGGCGTACGGGTATACGATAAACCCGGAAATCACGACGAAATTCGAGTACCGGACGACCCACAACACGGGCGTTTTCCGCGTCTATACGCAAACCATGCGCAAGGCGCGTCATGCGGGCATTCTGACCGGACTTCCCGACGCCTACGCGCGCGGACGCATCATCGGCGACTACCGGCGCGTCGCGCTCTACGGCATGGACCGCCTGATTGAACAGAAAAAGGCGGACAAGGCGGCGGTCGGCGAGCGGGATTTCGATATGTCCGCCGAAACCATTCAACTGCTGGAGGACCTCGCCAAGCAGTTGGAATTCATGGAGCAACTCAAGGAGATGGCGGCGGGATACGGCTGTGACATCTCCCGTCCGGCGGAAAACACCTACGAAGCGATTCAATGGCTGTATTTCGGCTACCTCGGCGCAATCAAGGAGCAGAACGGCGCCGCGAACAGCATCGGTCGAATCTCCGCGTTTATCGATATTTACGCCGAGCGCGACCTCGCGGAGGGGACGCTCACGGAGGAGGGCGTGCAGGAACTCATCGACGACCTGGTCCTGAAACTTCGCCTGGTGCGGCACCTCCGCACGCCCGAATACAACGACCTGTTCGCGGGCGACCCCGTGTGGGTGACCTGCTCGCTTGCGGGGGTCTCGACCGACGGCAGGAGCATGGTGACAAAGACCTGCTTCCGTTTCCTGCAGACGCTGTACAACCTCGGTCCGTCCGCCGAGCCGAATCTGACGGTCCTGTGGGCGCAATCCCTGCCGCAAGGCTTTAAGGATTTTTGCGCGCAAGTCTCCATCGACACCGATTCCATTCAATATGAGAACGACGACGTCATGCGCGGCATGTACGGTGACGACTACGCGATTGCCTGCTGTGTATCCGCGATGAAGGTCGGCAAGCAAATGCAGTATTTCGGCGCGCGGTGCAACCTCGCAAAGGTCCTGCTGATGGCGCTGAACGGCGGAAAGGACGAAAAATTCGGCGAACAGATTGCGCCCGCGGGGAAGGTGTTCGACGAAAAGCCGCTCGTGTACGAGGAGGTTTTGGAGGCGTACAAAAAATACGCGTCGTGGATGGCGAACCTCTATGTGAAAACCATGAATATCATTCACTATATGCACGATAAGTACGCGTACGAGCGCCTGATGATGTCGCTGCACGATACGGACGTCGAGCGGCTCATGGCGTTCGGTATCAGCGGTATGAGCGTCCTTGCGGACAGCCTCAGCGCCATCAAATACGCGAAAGTGACGCCCGTCAAGGACGAACGCGGAATCATCACCGATTTCGTCACCGAGGGGGACTTCCCCAAATTCGGCAACGACGACGACCGCGTCGACGACATCGCGAAGTGGGTCGTGGAGTATTTCTATCAGGAACTCTGCAAGACCAAAGCGTACCGCGGAGCGCGTCACACGCTGTCCATTCTGACCATCACGTCCAACGTGATGTACGGAAAAAAGACCGGGTCGACGCCGGACGGCAGAAAGGAGGGCGAGCCGTTCGCGCCGGGCGCGAATCCGATGCACGGACGCGACGCCGAGGGCGCGCTCGCGAGCCTGAATTCCGTCGCAAAACTGGATTACCGGTGCTGTCAGGACGGGATTTCCAACACTTTCTCGGTGACGCCGGAAACGCTCGGCCGCACGAACGGGGACCGCGTTCGGACGCTCACGACGATGCTCGACGGATACTTCGCACAGGACGCGCACCACCTGAACGTGAACGTGCTGAACCGCCAAAAGCTGATCGACGCGATGAACGACCCCACGCTCTATCCGTCCCTGACCATTCGCGTCAGCGGCTACGCCGTCAACTTCCATAAGCTCACGCGGGAAAAGCAGGAGGAAGTGATTTCGCGCACGTTCCACGAGAAGTTGTGATGAAAGCGGACCTGCATTCCTTTGAAAGCCTTGCCGCGCTCGACGGAGAGGGCGTTCGGTACGCCGTGTTCTTTACGGGCTGTCCGTTGCGTTGCGTCTGCTGTCACAACCCCGACACCTGGCACCCGTCCGGCAGGGAATACGAAAGCGGGGAACTCGCGCGTAAATTGCGGCGGTATCGCCCGTATTTCCGGAACGGGGGCGGCGTCACGTTTTCCGGCGGCGAACCGCTTCTGCACGCCGCGTATATCAACGAGGTCGCCGCTCTCCTCCGGGACGACGGAATCGGCTACGCGCTCGACACGTCTGGCGCACTCCCGCTCACGGACGCCGTCCGGCAGGCGGTCGACGGCGCCGATATGGTCCTTCTGGACGTGAAGTACCCGAACGCTAAGCAGTACGCGGCATACACGAAGGGCGATTTCGACACGTTTTGCCGGTTCGCGGACTACCTTTCCGAAACCCGGAAACGCGTGTGGTACCGGACGGTCATCATTCCCGGCGTCAACGACAGCGAAGAAGCGCTCGACGGCTATCTTTCCCTGCTCGCCCGCTGGAACCGACCGGAGAAATACGAACTGCTCGCGTTCCACACCATGGGGTTCTACAAGTACGAAAAACTGGGCATCCGGAACCCGCTTTGCGATACCCCGCCCCTGGACGCCGCCCGCTTGCGGGAATTGCAGGCGTATCTCGACCGTCGCCTTGCGCTTTCCCGCTGAATGTTTTGAAAAAGGCCCCCACGGGGGTCTTTTGTGTTTAGAAAAGAACGCTTCTTGACAAATCCCGTCGGGTTTGCTACAATGAAAGGGAAATTTCACGGTTCGGGAGGGATTTTTCCGTGTGGATGTTCATCATGCTCGCGTTCTCCGTCGGCGCGCTCGTCGGGGTGGTCTATCTCGTCACGCGGGTACACCGTTTTTCGCCGTTTCGCCGGCTCGGGGAAACGCACCCGGTGCTGGCGTGGCTCGCGTCGGTCCCGCCGGTGGCGCTTTTGGGGCTGTTCTGGCTCATTAACGTCTACACGGTCGCCGTCGTCATCGTTCATGTTCTGGCGATTTGGTTGCTGTGCGACCTCGGCGCGTATCTGTACCGCAAGATTCGCAAGCGCCCGCGCGGGACGCGGTATTTTGCCGGCGTGACGGCTGTCGCCGTGTCGGTCGCGTACCTGTCGGTCGGGTGGTTTTGCGCGCACCATGTGTTTGAAACGACCTACGCGTTCACGACCGAAAAGGACCTCGACGGGGAAACATTGCGCGTCGCGCTGCTTTCGGATTCCCATCTCGGTATCACGCTCGACGGCGAGGAATTCGCCGCGCAAATGAAACGTATCGAGGAAGCGAAACCGGACGTCGTGGTGGTTTGCGGGGACTTCGTGGACGACGATTCGCCGAAAGCCGACATGGTCCGCGCTTGCGAGGCGCTCGGCGAAATGGAAACGACCTACGGGGTGTACTACGTCTACGGCAACCACGACAAGGGGTACTACCGCTACCGCGATTTCTCCGCGCAAGACTTGCGGGCGGAACTGGAGCGGAACGGTATCACGATTTTGGAGGACGAATCCGTGCCCGTGGGCGAGCGGTTCTATCTCATCGGGCGGCAGGACCGCTCGACGCCGAACCGCGCCGGGGTCGACGAACTGCTTGCGGGGCTGGACCGCTCGAAATACGCGATTCTGCTCGACCACCAGCCCAACGATTACGCAAACGAAGCGACGGAAGGCGTGGATTTGGTGCTTTCCGGGCATACGCACGGCGGGCACCTGTTTCCGGGCGGACTGCTCGGCGTTTGGACGGGGCAGAACGACCGCACCTACGGCACGGAAGTGCGCGGGAGCACGCGTTTTCTCGTCACGTCCGGGATTTCCGGCTGGGCAATCCCGTTCAAGACCGGGACGTATTCGGAGTATGTGCTGATTGATATCCTGCAGGGGTAGAAACGGATAAGCGTCCGCCGCGATTTGCAAAAACAAATCGCGGCAAGCCAAAAAGGCTTGCCGCGACGCTGTGTCTTGACGTGGACGTGGAGTGCTGTTTTGGCACTTGACAGCACCAATTTTTATTATCCGTGTAATTGGTGCA